>JBIJAP010000018.1:0-17405 GCA_044345715.1 Rubrivivax sp. | reverse complement strand
CGATCGCCCAGATCCCCATGCACTGGGAGATGGCCGAAAACGTCGATGCCATCAAGCACGCGCTGCGGATCGCGCGGGATGACGGGGCCGCGATCTGTGCCTTCTCGGAGCTGGCGGTCACGGGGTTTCACCGGCGCATCGCCGAGTGGGCCCGGCCCGAGCGCTCGGGGCCGGCGGTGGACGATCTGCGCGCCGAAGCAGCCCGGCTCGGCATCGCCGCCGTGCTGGGCGCGCCCACTTACGCCGATGACGGCAGGCGCTTCAACAGCCACCTGTTCGTCAATCGCCAAGGGGCTCTCGTCGGCAGCATCAGCAAGAGCGGCCTGACGGCGCCGGAGGCCACGTTCTTTGCCCCCGGCACCGCCCGCCCCGCACTGCAGCTGGCCGGCCTGACATGCAGCGCCGTGATCTGCCGCGAGATCGAGGATGCCGCCGTGCTCGTGCCGCAACTGCAAGGCCGCAGCGTGGATCTGATCTTCTGGCCGGGGCAGATGCGGCCCGACCCCGACAAGCCCGTTCAGGATCCGCCGGAGCACGTGGTGCAGGCCCAGGCGCTGGCCCGCGAACTCTCGGCCCATGTCGTGCAGACCAACTGGCCGAACGCGCTGAATCGGTCCGAAGAGAGCGCACGCACCGGCCACAGCGCCTGCATCGCGCCCGATGGCGAGCTGCTGTTCCGGCTGCCGATGCAAGGCTATGGCGTGGGCGTGTTCACGCTGGGTGATCGCCACTATCGCTGGCATCCGGTGCCGGGCTGAGCGCCTGCGCCAGCCCGCTGTAGCGCCGCGTGCGCCGCTGCAAGGCCGCGGCCAGCAGGGCCGGCTTCGGCGCCACCAGCGTGAGCCGCTGGCGCGCGCGCGTGATGCCGGTGTAGACCAATTCGCGCGTCAGCACCGGCGCGTCGTCGGCCGGCAGCACCAGCGCCACATGGGCGAACTCCGAGCCCTGGCTCTTGTGCACGGTCAGCGCGTAGGCGGTCTCCACCGCCGACAAGCGCGCCGCCGCCACCGAGCGCAGCGTGGCGCCGTCGAAGAACCACACGCGCAACGCCTGGCCGCCCGATGAAGCCGGGGGCGGCGTGACCGCCACGCCGACATCGCCGTTGAAGACGTCCAGGCTCGGCTCGTTACGCGTCACCATCACCGGGCGGCCCTCGTACCAGCCGTCGGCGCCCGGCCGGTGGCCCAGGGCCTCGGTCAGGCGGGCATTGAGGGCGACGCTGCCGAAGGGGCCTTCGCGCACCGCCGTGAGCAGGCGAAAGCCGTCAAAGGCCTGCAGCAGCGCGCGCAGCCAGGGCTCGAAGGCCGCAGCGTCGTCGCTGCGCTGGCGCAGCAGCGCCGCGAACGCGCCATAGCCGTTGGCGCTGGCGGCCAGGCGCCACAGCGGCTCGGGGCTGCGCGTGTCGACCAAGGCCAGCTCGGCGCCGCCGGCGCTCAGCAGGGCTTGGGCACGCGGCGAGTCGCCCTGGTTGATGGCCGTTGCCAGCTCGGCAATCGGCCCGGCAAAACGATGGCCGGCCTGCAGCGTGACGGTCTGCGGCGCCAGCAGCGAGCCCGGCGCGCACAACTCGGCCATCACCGCACCGGCTTCCACTGAAGCGAGCTGGTCGCGGTCGCCGAGCAGCACCAGCCGCGCCGAGGCCGGCAAGGCCTGCAGCAGCGCCGCGAGCATCTCGCCGTGCACCATCGAGGCCTCGTCCACCAGCAGCAGGTCCACGGGCAGAAGATGGCCGCTGTCATGCACGAAGCGGCGCGTGCCCGGCCGGCGGCCCAGTGTGGCGTGCAGCGTGCGGGCCGGCTGCTCGGCCAGGGCGCTGGCGACGGCGGCCCGCGCGGCCACGAGTCGGAGTTCGGTTTCGCCTTGCAGCTGCTGCAGCGCCGTGTCGATGGACTGGCGCAGCCGTGCCGCCGCCTTGCCGGTGGGTGCCGCCAGCGCCATGCGCAGCGGTGCCGGGCCGCCGTGCAGGGCTTGCAGCAGCACGAGCACTCGCGCCGCCGTCCAGGTCTTGCCGGTGCCGGGGCCGCCGGTGATCAGTGTGATGCTTCCCTGCAGCGCGCGCTGTGCGGCCAGGCGCTGCAGGTCGGGGCCGGGCACTTCGGGCCGGGGTGGAAACAAGGCGTCGAGCAGGGGCTCGAGCAGCGCCGCGGGCACCACCGGCTGCGGCGGTGCCGCGTGCACGCGCTCGCGCAGCTCGCCGGCGGCCACGCGCTCATCGCGCCAGTGGCGGCGCAGCGCGAGGCCCTCGCCCTGGAGCACCAGGGGCGAGTGGCCGGATTCGTCTGCCGGGTCGATCTCCACCAGCGCGCAGCCCGCCCACTCGCGGCGCGCGGCGGCGGCGTCATGCGGCAGCGGGGGCTGGCCTGCGGCGGCCGTCCAGCCCAGCTCCCCCCGGGCGGCACGGCCGCCGTCGTGCAAGGGCAGCACGGTGTGGCCGCGCGACTCCAGGGCCACCAGCACGCGCGTGGCCTGCAGCAGGCTGGCCGGCGCGTCGGGCGCCACACGCTGCAGCAGGGCCGCCAGCGCGTGGGCCAGGGGCGGCACGGCACCGATCGGGGGCGCGCTCATGTCAACACCTTCGGCGAGGGCGGGGCGAACAGCTGGTCGAGCCCCTCGATCAGCGCCGGCACCGGCGCCAGCCGCCAGCCCCCCGCGCCCGGCGCCGCCACACCGCGCAGGAACAGGAACACCGCGCCGTGCAGCTGCTCGGCCAGCACGTAGCGCGTGCCCAGGCGGTGGCGCAGCAGGCGGTGCAGGGCCACCAGGTAGAGGGCGCCCTGCACGTCGTAGCGGTGCGACAGCACGGCGGCAGCGAGCACCTCATCGGTGTAGGCCGCGTCGTCGTCGCCGAGGGCGTTGCTCTTGTGGTCGAGCACGCCGTAGCGGCCGTCGACGCCCTGGAACACCAGGTCCGCAAAGCCCATCAGCAGCCCGCGCAGGCGGCGCGGCGGCAAGGGCGGGCGCTCCTGGCCAGGCAGCACGTGGGCGCGGCACAGCGCGTCGACGCGCACGGCGTCGAGCTGCTCGGTCGGCAACCAGAACTCCAGCTCCGACCACACGCGGGGCAGGCCGGCGAGCGGCGCGCCCAGCGCCGGCACCGGTGTGGCGCAGACTTGCGCGAGCCAGGTGATCACGTCGTCGGCATCCACCTCCGGCGCCTGCCGCTGCAGCCGCGTGCGCAGTTGTGTGGCCAGCGCCGGGTTGTGTGCCAAGGCGAAGCCGGCATCGGCCAGCCACTCGAGCTGCGTGTGCAGCAACTGGCCCGGCCCTGCGCCACGCGGGAAGCGGTGCCAGGGCGCGGCACGCTGCGGCGGCTCGGCGGGCGCGCTGGCGTCGTCGTCGGCCGGGCCGTTGCGCGCCTCGTCGTCACGCCAGCCGCGCGCGGGCGGGCTCTCCAGGCCGCGCACGAAGCCCGAGTAGCTGCCCACGGCCCAGGGGCTGGGCGTCTGCACCGCCAGCGGCCGAGGCGGGCGCAAGGGGCGCAGCGGCTGCGGGTCGGCCCAGACACGGCCGGGGGCTGTGGCCTGCTCGTCAGCGCCGGGCCACAGCGGCAGCAGCAGCGTGTGCGGCAGCGCATGCGCCCAGGCTTCGATGCGGCTGAACACGGCCGGGTCGTCGAGTACCTCGTCGCCGCTGACGAGCCAGCCCAGCGCGCTGCGCTGCCAAGCGTGGGCCTTGGCATTGCCGACACTGGCGGCGGCAACGCCCAGCCACAGCGCGTGTTCGGCGCGCGTCAGCGCCACGTACAGCAGGCGCAGCGACTCGCGCGCCTCTTCGGCCTGCTCGGCGGCGCGGGCGGCGGCGTCGGGCGCGAACAGCAGCTCGCGGCGGCCATCGCCTGGCGAGTCGTCGTTGATGCGGGCCGGGCGGATGACGAAGTCGGGCTTGCCGCGCGAACCCGGCGCCAGCGATGAGAACGGCACGCACACCAACCGGTACTGCAGGCCCTTGCTCTTGTGCACGGTGACGATGGGCACGAGGTCGCCGTCGCTTTCCAGCCGCAGCAGCTGGTCTTCGGGCGCCATGTCGCCCTTGCCGGCATCAGCGGCCTCGTCGATGGCGCGCGTCAGCCAGCGCAGCAAGGCGGCCTCGCCCTCCAGCGCCTCGGCGGCGGTCTGCAGCAGCTCGGCCAGGTGCAAGGTGTTGGTGAGCGTGCGCTCGGCGCCGGCGCCCTGCCAACGCTGCGGCGGCACCAGGCTCTGCAGCGCCTGGCGCAGCGCCGCCAGCACGCCCTGCTGGCGCCACACCTGGCGCAGCGCGAGCAGCTGTTCCACCGCGGCCTCGAAGCGCGTGTCGTCGTCGGCCAGCGCACGCAGTTCGTCCAGCGACAAGCCCACCCAGGCGGTGGCCAGGGCAGCGCGCACGGCGCGGCCGTCGGCGGGCTCGGCCACGGCGCGCAGCAGGCGCAGCAGATCGGCGGCCTCGGGCTCGGCGAACACCGAGTCCTTGTCCGACAGGTACACCGAGCGCACCCGGCGCGCCGCCAGCGCCGCGCGCACGGCATCGGCCTCGCGCTTGCTGCGCACGAGCACGGCGATATCGCTGGGCCGCAGTCGGCGCGGCGGCTGCTTGTCGGCCGGTGCGGGCAGCCAGCGGGCCTGCGCATCGGACAACCACGCCACGATCTGCTCGGCGCAAGCGTCGGCCAGGCGCTCGCGCGCCTCGACCGCGCCGCGCACCGTGCGGTCGAGCGCCAGCGTGAGCGCCGGCACGGCGCCCACGCCCTGGGCCGTGCCCACGACGATGCGGTCGGCGCGGCCCCGGGCCACCACGCGCTCGAAGGGCAGCACGGGCACGCCGCCTGCGCTGCCATCGAGGCCGAAGCGGAACGCGCCCTCGCTGTGGCGGCGCTCGGCGCCCTCGAAGACGGCGTTGACCGCGTCCACCAGCTCGGGCGTGGAGCGGAAGTTGGTGTCCAGGCTGTGCACGCGCGGCCCGGCGGCGCGGCGGGCACGCAGGAAGCCCTGCAGATCGGCCCCGCGGAAGCGGTAGATCGACTGCTTGGGGTCGCCGATGAGCAGCAGCGTGCGCCCCGGCTCGTCGTGCCCCAGCCCCCAGACGCGCTCGAACAGCAGCATCTGCACGGGCGAGCTGTCCTGGCACTCATCGACCAGCGCCACCGGGTAACGCGCTTGCAGCTGCGCGCGCAGGCGCCGGGCGGCGTCGCCCCGCAGGCCCTCGTCCAGCGCGTCGGCGAGGCGGCGCTGCAGGTCGGCGAAGCCGGCGCTGGCGGCGCGCTGCTTCAGCGTGGCCAGGCGCTCGGTCACGGCGGCGTGGGCGCGGCGGAGCAGCGTGGCGCGTTCAGACGGCAAGGCCTCCAGATCGGCTAGAAGCACCTCGAAGGCCGCGAACTCGGGCGGGATGGGCAAGGGCTGATTCAGCGCCGCGGCCACGCCAGCGGGCACCAGCCGTTCACGGGCGGTGTCGGTCAAGTGCGGCAGCTCTTCATCGGGGTCCAGCGCCCAGTCCCGGAGCGACTGCAACCACTTCGTGGCGTTGGCAGCGCCGAGCTTGCGGCCATCGATGGGCTTGTCCTTCTTCGCGCCCCAAAGGCTGCCGAGCCAGGCCAGCATGTCGGGCACACGCTGCGCCCAGCCCTGCTTGAGCTCGGCCACCCGTGCCGCCCGCTCGGCCTGCACATGCGTGAACTCATCGACGAGCGTTCGGCCGGGCGCATCGACGCGCGCGTCACCGATCTTCAGCAGCCGTTCGAGCGACTTCTCGGCAGCGGTGACGTCTTTCCACGTCGCCTGCACCTGTGCCAGCGCGTCGGCCTCCAGCGGATAGACCTCGACCCGCCACCAGTCACGCACGGCCTGGCGGCGCAGATCGGTTTCGTCGGCCAGCATCTCTTCAGACAGCCGGCTGCCGCTGTCGAAGGCGTGCTCGCGCAGCACGCGCTGGCACCAGGCGTCGATGGTGTGCACGGCCGCTTCGTCCATGGCGTCGGCGGCGCGGCGCAGGCGCTGCGCGGCCTCCAGGCGCTCGCGCAGCCCCGGGCGGGCCCTCAGCAGGCTGGCGACGAAGTCCTCGCGGGCATCGGCCGAATCGGGCTGCTGAAAGGCGTTCGCGGCTCGCGCCAGCCGCTCGCGGATGCGCTCGACCAGCTCGCGCGTGGCGGCCTTGGTGAAGCTCATCACCAGGATCTCGCGCGGGTGCAGCGGCCGCTCGACACCGTCGCCCAGCACCAGGCGCAGCACCAGCGCGGCCAACGTCCAGGTCTTTCCGGTGCCGGCGCTGGCCTCAATGACACGACTGCCGCGCAGGGGCAGCGCGGCGACGTCGAGGCGCTCAGTCATCGCTGCCCTCGTCGTCACCATCGGGCTCATCCTCTTGCGGGGCGGCGTCGGCCAGCGGCTCGATGTGCAGCGTGGCGAGCCATGCCTGCAGCGGCGTGTAGAGCAGCCGGCTGGCAGAGGCGAAGTGCGGCGCCTGCCTCAGATCGGCCAGGCTGGGGTACAGGCGCACGAGATGCACGTCCTGGTCGTCGCCGCGGCGGTGCGAGCCGCTGTTGAACGCCTTGCCCAGATCGGCCTCGGCCAGGAATGCCAGGCCGGTGGCCAGCACGGTCGGCCAGGGCTCCTCGCCATCGACACCATCGCGCCAGGCGTCCACGAGCACGGCCAGTTGCTGCCGCGCCGTATCCAACTCGATCGGCTGCGCCAGCACCACCGCATCGGCGCCGATGGCGCACAGACGCGCTGGCCGGCCGGCTGCGGCCAGCACCAGCTGCTGCAGCCAGGCCGCCACCAGCTTGTCGGCACGCGGCTTCTTCTTCGCGGCCTTGACTTTGCCCACCGTGAGCCGGCTCGCGCCGATGTCCAGCAGCTCGGCCTGGCCGTCGGCGCCGATGCGCCAGGCCAGCGCACCAGGCTCCAGCCGCAGGCCGTGGATCAGCGGCAGCTCCAGCCGCTCGTCATCGGGCGCGTGGCCGGCTGCCCAGCGGCGGCCCCACTCCTGCAGGCCGGGCACCAGTGCGGCCAACAAGCCATCGGCTGCAGCTTCGCCAGGCCCGCCCCAGGGCAGGCGGCCTTCGCGCCGCAAGCGCGCCACCACGTGCCGGGCACGTGCCGTCTGCTCGGCCGCCGGGGCCAGGGCGCCCTCGTTCTGCATCCACGGCCGCAAGCTGCGCAGCAGCTCATCGCGCCACTGCCAGCCTTCCAGGCCCTGGTCGGTGAAGGGCTCGTCGTCGTCGGCCTCGTCGTCGCGCAGCCGCAGGTCGGCGCGCAGCCGTTCGCGGAAGAAGGCCGCCGCGGGGCTGCGCACGAAGTCGGCCAGCTGGCGCGCCGTGAGCACGCTGCGCGCTGGCACCGGCGGCGCCAGGCTCGCAGCCGGCGGCAGCGCCGCCACAGGCTCATGCAGCGCACGCCACTCGCTGGCGTAGGTGAAGAGGCCCGCATCACCGCCCTCCTCGACATAGGCGCGGCTGAACGGCTGCAGCGGGTGCGCCACCGTCAACGCCTTCGACGCATCCTCGCCCCACAGCGCCCGCACGTGGTCGCGCAGCTGCTGCACCAGCACCGAGGGCGGTTGCGGCTGGTTGTCGCGGGCCGCGTGCGCGCTCCAGCTCACATGCAGCCGGTAGCGCGCGGCCAGCAGTGCGTCGAGCATCAGCTGGCGGTCGTCGTCGCGGCGCGAGCGGTCGCCGGGGCGCGCCAGCGCCGGGTCGGCCATCAGGTCGAAGTCGCTGCGCGAGGCCGGCCTCGGGTATTCGCCGTCGTTCATGCCCAGCAGGCAGACCCAGCGGAACGGAATGGCGCGCAGCGGCAGCAGCGTGCAGAAAGTGACGCCACCGGCACGGAAGCGCCCCCCGCCTGCCTCGTCGACGCCGTCGAGCCAGGCCTCGCGCACCAGCTCCAGCGACACCGGCTCGGCGAAGCCCGCCGCGTCGCAGGCGGCCACCCAGGCTTGCAGCGACTCGTCGAGCACGGCCAGCAGCGTGCGCTCGCGGTCGTCGGTGGCGCTGAACATGGCCGTCAGCAGCGCGCGCAGCCGCGGCAGCCAGGCCTGCGGCGGGCGCGGTTCGGCGGCCTCGCCCCACCAGTCGTCGATGGCCTGCAGCCACTGCGCCAGCACGCCGGCCAGTGCCGATTCAAGCCCCGCCACCTCGGGCCAGGGGTCGATGCCGCCCGGCGGCTCAGCCTCGGGCGGCAGCGCGCCGGTGGCGTAGCCCATCAGCAGCCGGTCGAGCGCAAAGCGCCCGGTGCCCACCGCGCCCGCCGCCTGCAGGCCCAGCGCCGCACGCTGCGCCTCGTGCAGGCCCCAGCGCAGGCCGGCGCCGGCCATCCACTCGGCCAGCTGCTCGACGCCGCCTTCGTCCAGGCCCAGCCGCGCGGCCACGGCCGGCGTGCCGAGCAGATCGCGCAGCTCGCTGCCGGCCCAGCGCCGCTCGCGCACCTGCAGCAGGGCTTCCAGCGCGCGCAGCAGTGCGTGGCGGCCGCGCTCGCGGCGGTCGGCCAGGCCCCAGGGCACATGGCGCGGATGGCCCGGCGCAAAGCGGCCGAAGACAGCGGCGATGGCGGGCGCGAAGCGTTCGATGTCCGGCACCATCACCACCACCTCGCGGGGCTCGAGGCGGCGGGTGGCGAAGGCCTCGAGCAGCTGGTCGTGCAGCAGCTCCACCTCGCGCAGCGGCCCGTGCGCGGTGTGGAACTGCAGGCTGCGGTCGCTGGCCTGCCACTGGGTGGCCGCTTCGGCGGCCGGGGTGTGGTCGCGGATGCGGGCTTGCAACTGCTGCAGCAGGGTGTCGCCGGGGCCGCTGTCGAACAGCGCCGTGCGCACGAAGCCGATCTGCTCGGCGCGTGCCTGGCCGTCGTCGTGCGCGTTCAGCTGGCGCACGAAGTCGCGGCACTGGCGACCCCAGGCCTGCAGCAAGAGCGGGCTCGACTCGGCGTCGTCCGGCTCGTCGACCCAGGCCTGCGCGCAGGGGTCGGGCACGGCCAGCAACACGGGTATGTGGCGGGCCAGCGCGGCCAGTGCCTCCAGCGTGGTGTGCGGCAGGTGCGTGGTGCCAAAGAGCAGCAGCCGCGGCGGCAGGCCGGGCGGCGGCGAGCCCTCGGGCCGCCCGTTCAGGGCCTCGATGAAGCGTGCGTGCAGCGCCGGGCGTGACGAGCTTGCATCCGCGTTGGTGCCCAGTTCGGCCAGCAACGCGCGCCAAAGCGCCGCCTGCCAGCGCTGGCCCGGCGGCAGCGGCACGGCGCTCGCGGCGGGTGCGCCGGGCGCGCGCGCCAAGCGGTCGTGGCCCGTAGCCCAGTCGGCCAGCCAGTCGGGCCGGTAGACCTGGTACTGGTCGTAGAGGTCGGCCAGGCGCTGCGCCAGTTCCAGCCGCCGCATCACCGATCCATCCGTGGCCAGGAACCCCGCCAGCGGCGCAAACACCGGCCGCGCGGCCAGCTCGGGCAGCAGGCGCATCAGCCACCAGGTCAGCGGCGCCTTGTCCAGCGGCGAGGCCACCGGCACCGCCGCCTCGCCCAGCACGGCCCGCCAGGCGCGCCACACAAAGCGCGCCGGCAGCTCCATCGTGAACCCAGCCGCCACGCCGTGGCGCGTGGCCATCGCGCCCTTGAACCACTCGCCCATGCCGCTGCTGGGCACGAGCAGCGTCTCTTCATCAAGCGGGCCGAGCGGGTGGCGCGCCAGCCAGTCGAGCGCCACCTCTGCCAGGTCTTCGAGGCGGTTGCCGTGCAGGACGACGAAACCGGGGCGGAAGGCGTTCGTGTCCCTCATGCGACGCCTGCCGACCGCGTGTGGGCGCTCGCGTTCAGTCGACGATCAGCTTCGACGCACCGGCCTCGATGCGCCCGACCACCGCCGCGGAGTCAAAGCCGTGCTGGCGGAAGCAGCCGAGCACCGCGTCCACCGCTTCGGGCGCGCAGGCCACGAGCAGGCCGCCGCTGGTCTGCGGGTCGGTGAGCAGCGCGCGGTCTTCGGCCGCCAGGCCTGCAGGCAGCACCACGTCGTGCCCATAACCGGCGAAGTTGCGGCCCGAGGCGCCGGTGACGAAGCCCTGCGCCGCCAGCGCACGCACGCCCTGTAGCAGCGGTACCGAGGCCCAGTCCAGCCGCAAGCTGCAGCGCGCGCCGCGGGCCATCTCGAGCGCGTGGCCGGCGAGGCCGAAGCCGGTCACGTCAGTCAGCGCGTGCACGCCGTCGATGGCGGCCAGATCGGGCCCCGGCGTGTTGAGCTTCGTCGTCGTGGCGATCATCTGCGCGTAACCGGCGTCGCCGAGCTCGCCCTTCTTCAGCGCCGCGCTCATCACGCCCACGCCCAGCGGCTTGCCCAGCACCAGCACGTCGCCCGGGCGGGCGTCGGCGTTGCGCTTCACGCGCTTCGGGTGCACCAGGCCCAGGGCGACGAGGCCGTAGATGGCCTCGACCGAGTCGATGGTGTGGCCGCCGGCAATGGGGATGCCGGCCGCGCGGCACACGCTGGCGCCGCCTTCGAGCACGCGCCCGATGGTGGCGGTGCTCAGCACGTTGATCGGCATGCCCACCAGCGCCAGCGCCAGGATGGGCCGGCCGCCCATGGCATAGACGTCGCTGATGGCGTTGGTGGCGGCGATGCGGCCGAAGTCGAAGGGGTCGTCGACGATGGGCATGAAGAAGTCGGTCGTCGCGATCAGCGCCTGCTCGTCGTTGAGTTGGTAGACGGCGGCGTCGTCGGCGGTCTCGATGCCCACCAGCAGCTCTTTCGGGATGGGCATCGCGGCCGTGCCCTTGAGGATTTCGCTCAGCACGCCGGGGGCGATCTTGCAGCCGCAGCCGCCGCCGTGCGACAGCGAGGTGAGCCGCGGCTCGGCGGGGGCCTGGGGCAGGTGGGGATCGGGGGCGTTCATCGGGTGTCTCCGGATTCGGCTGGGGGTGTGTCGGCGAGCAGCTCGCCGAGCAGGGCCTGCAGGGCCGCGGCCTCGGCCTGCGGCGTGAACAAGGGCGCGCGGCGGTCGCCCGCTGCGCGCAAGGCGGGCAGCATAGTCGGGTCGTCGCGGCAACGTTCCAGCAGGGCCGCCAGGGCCGCGTCGTCGCCGGGTGCGAACAGGCCCGGGTGATCGTCGCCCAGCAGGCCGGTGTTGCCGTCGATGGCCGAAGCCAGCACCGCCGTGCCACTGCGCAAGGCCTCGATCACGGCATGCGCGCCCCCTTCCATGCGGCTGGCGTGCACCAGCACGTGCGCCTGCTGGATGCGGGCGCGCGTGGCGCCATGAGCCAGCCCGCCGAGCCAGCGAAAGCGCGGGTGCGTGGCAGCCAGGGCCTGCGCCGACTGGCCGAGTTCGGCGTCGAGCGCGGCGCCGATGTGGTCGAAGTGCAGGTCGGGGCGGCCCTGCAGGCGTTCGACGGCGCGCCAGTAGCAGCGCGGGTCTTTCTCGTCGCGCAGATGGCCCACCATCAACGCCCGCAGCCGGTGGGGCGACTTCGCCAGCGCCTGGCGCGCGCTGCAGCTTTGCAGCACCACGCGGGCCCGGGGCTGCAGCGCCGCCGGCAAGGCGCGCGCGCCGTGCGCGTTGAGCACCACCAGCCGGTCGGCCCAGGCCAGCGAGCGCTGCGCGTCGGCGTCGACGGCGATGTCGCGGTACAGATCGGTGCCGGTGAGCACCACCACCAGCGGCGCGCGCGGCCGCTGTTCGCGCCACAGGCGGATCGACTCCGCCGAGCGGCGCGCGTGCAGCGCCACCAGGGCGTCGGCCCTGGCGGACATCGCGGCGTCGGCGCGGTCGGTGAGCGTCACGCGATAAGCTGCTGCCAGCAGTCGCGCCCAGCGTTGCGCCGTCTGCCAGTTGCCGTTGTTGGCCGAGGCCAGGGCCGGCGTGACGAGGACGATCTCCCGACGATGCATGCGATGACGCTACCAGACGACGCCCTTCAGGCCCGCCATGGCGACCCCGCCGCGCTGGCGGCGCAGCTGCGCGCCAGCCGCGCCGACACCCTGGCCACCTTCGCGCGTTTCGAGCAGGCCCTGCCCGGGCTGCGCGTGCCCCAGCGCTGCGAGCTGAACCTGCCGTTGTGGGAGCTGGGCCACATCGGCTGGTTCCAGGGCTGGTGGACAACACGCTTCCCGGCCTGGGCGCAGGGCCACCGGGCCGATCCCGGCGTGGCGCGCGGCCCCGCACTGCGCGCCGACGCCGATGCGCTGTACGACTCCAGCGCTGTGCCGCACGCCGCCCGCTGGGCGCTGCCGCTGCCCGACGCCACCACCACGCGCGCCGAACTCGCGCGGCAGCTCAAGGCGACGCTCGCGCTGCTGGCCGGCGTGGCGCAAGCCGACGACGACACGCTGTACGCCTTCCGGCTGGCCTTGCTGCACGAAGACATGCACCACGAGGCCGCGCTCTACATGGCGCACGGCCTGGGCCTTGCCATCGACGACGCGCGCTGGCAGCCGCGCCCGCTGCCGGCCCCGCCCGCGCCCCTGCGCATCGCCGGCGGCGAGGTGGTGCTTGGCCGCGAGGCCGGCGCCCCGGGCTTCGCCTTCGACAACGAATGCGGGCACGAGCGGGTGGATGTGGCCGACTTCGAGATCGACGCCCAGGCTCTGCGCTGGGACGAGTTCCTGCCCTTCCTCGACCACGGCCACGCCCACCGCCCGCACTGGTCAGACGCCGGCTGGCACTGGCGCCAGCAGCAGGGCCCGGCGCGGGTGGCCCAGCTGCAGCGCCTGGCCCGGCCGGGTTTCGCGGCCTGCTGGCTCAGCGCCCATGAGGCCGAAGCCTGGTGCCACTGGGCCGGCCGCCGTCTGCCCACCGAGGCCGAGTGGGTGCAGGCCCAGCGCAGCGCGGGCGCGGCCTTCCGCTGGGGCGATGTGTGGGAGTGGACGGCCAGCGCCTTTGCGCCTTTCGTGTGCTTCGAGCCACACCCCTACCGCGACTACAGCGCACCGTGGTTCGACGGCCGCCCGGTGCTGAAGGGCGCCTCGTTCCTGACGCAGCCGCGCCTGGCGCACCCGGACTACCGCAACTACTTCCCGGCCACGCGTTGCGATCTGCCGGCGGGGCTGCGCAGCGTGTCAATCGACCGACGCTGACACGCCGCGACCCCGGACCACGCTACCAGGCCACGAACACCGCAAAGTCGCCGGCCGCGTCGGTCCAGTGGCGCTGGGCTCCGAAGCCCGCCTCGGCCAGCAGCGCGGCAAAACCGGCGGTCGTCCACTTGTACGAGTTCTCGGTGTGGATGCGCTCGCCGGCCTGGAAGCGGCGTTCGCCGCCGGCCCAGCACACCTGCAGCTCCACCCGCGCCTGGAGGTGCATCTCGATGCGCGACTGCGCGGCGTCGAACAACGCCACGTGCTGCCACTGCCGCAGCTGGAAGTCGGCGCCGAGCAGCGTGTTCAGCCGCCGCAGCAGGTTGAGGTTGAAGGCGGCCGTCACGCCGAGCGCGTCGTCGTAGGCGGCTTCGAGCCTTGACGTGGCCTTGACGAGGTCCACGCCCAGCAGCACCGCCCCGCCGCAGCTGCTGCGGCGCATGTCGGCAATGAGCTCGCCGGCCGCGGCCGGCGCGAAGTTGCCGATGCTGCTGCCCGGGTAGAACACCAGCGCCGGTTCGTCGGCCACGCCGGTGGGCAAGGCCAGGCCGGCCGAGAAGTCGAGGCCCAGGCCCAGCATCTCGATGCCCGGGTGCTCGCGGCCCAGGCGGGCCAGCGCGCCGCGCAGGTAGTCGACCGAGATGTCCACGGCCACGTAGCGGCGCGGCTGCAGCCTCGGGAAGAGCCGGGCCGCCTTGCTGCCGTCGCCCGCGCCCACGTCCACGAGGATGGGCGCCGGGCCGGTGGCCGCCCGCACCGCCGCGGCGATGGCCTCGCCGTGCGCGGCAAAGATGCCCGCTTCGGTGCGCGTAGGGTAGTACTCGTCGAGCTCGGTGATGGCATCGAACAGGCGCGAGCCGAGGGCGTCGTACAGGAACTTCGGCGACACCGCCGCCGCGGGCTGCAGCAGGCCAGCGGCGGCCTCGGCGGCCAGGGCCGCGTCATCGGGCCGGTGCAGTTGCAGGAATCTCGGTGCGCTCATGGGATCGTGGGTGTTGATCGACTCTAGCAGCGGGCATTCGCTAGAGTCGCCGCTTTCGTTACCCGAACCGGCTGCAAAGCCAGGAGTCCCGATGTCCCTTCCGACCCCCGGCCGCCGCGCGGCCCTAGTCACCGCCCTCCACCTGGCCCTCGCGGGCGCTGGCCTGCTGGCCCTGCCGGCACAGGCCCAGCAGGTATTCCGCGTCACCACCATCCCTGAAGAGGCCGCCACCGAGCAGGTGCGCAAGTTCACGCCGCTGGCCCAGTACCTGGAGCGCACGCTGGGCATGAAGGTCGAGTTCACGCCCGTCTCCGACTACCCGGCGGCCGTGGAGGCCCTCGTCAACAAGAAGGTCGATCTGGTCTGGTTCGGCGGCTTCACGCACGTGCAGGCGCAGCTGCGCTCGGGCGGCAAGATCATCCCGATCGCGCAGCGCGAGGAGGACACGCAGTTCCGCAGCGTCTTCATCGCCAAGACCGACAGTGGCATCAAGACCCTGGCCGACATGAAGGGCAAACAAGTCAGCTTCGGCTCGGCCAGCAGCACCTCGGGCCACCTGATGCCGCGCAGCAACCTACTCGACGCCGGCATCAACCCCGAGAAGGACTTCCGCCGCATCGCCTACAGCGGCGCGCACGACGCCACCATCGCCAGCGTCGTGAGCGGCAAGGTCGACGCCG
Source organism: Rubrivivax sp. (assembly GCA_044345715.1). Lineage (GTDB taxonomy): Bacteria > Pseudomonadota > Gammaproteobacteria > Burkholderiales > Burkholderiaceae_C > Rubrivivax. The sequence goes on along the minus strand of JBIJAP010000018.1, from coordinate 2,732 downwards.
CCGCGCTCGACATCACCGTGTGGCGCAAGTTCGTGGCCGAGAACCGGGTCGACACCAAGGCCGTGGACGTGTTCTTCACGACGCCGCCCTTCTTCAACTACAACTGGTCGGTGCATGCCGACATGCCGGCGGCGATGCGCGAGCGCGTCACCAAGGCCTTGCTCGACCTGAGCTCGGCCACGCCCGAAGGCGCCGAGATCCTGAAGCTCAACCGCGCCACGCGCTACATCCCGACCAAGGCCGAGAACTACAAGGGCCTGGAAGCCGCTGGCCGCAGCGCCGGGCTCATCTGATCCCATGGGGGTGAGCACGGGCCTGGCCCTCGACCTGCAGGCCCTGGCCGCCCGCCACCCGGCGGCGCGGCCGGGTGCGGCACCGGCGCTCAAGGCCACCACGCTGCACATCGGCGCCGGCGAGGTGCTGGCCGTCATCGGCCCTTCGGGCGCCGGGAAGACCACGCTGCTGCAGGCCCTGGCCTGCGCGCTGCCGCCGAGCGCGGGGCAGCTGCAGGTGGACGGCCGCAACCCCTGGGCGCTGCCACGGCGCGAGCTGCAGGCGCTGCGCGGGCGCCTGTTCCTGGCGCCGCAGGTGCCGCCGCTGCCGCCGCGGCAGCGTGTCGTCACCTCGGTGCTGGCGGGGCGGCTGCCGGCGATGGGGCTGCTGGCCAGTGTGCGGTCACTCTTCTACCCGGCCGACATCCCGGCCGCGCACGCCGCGCTGGAGCGCTTCGACCTTGCCGAGAAGCTGTTCGAGCGCGTCGACCGCCTCTCTGGCGGCGAGCGCCAGCGCGTGGGCCTGGCGCGCGCGCTGCTGTCGCCGGCGCGGCTGTGGCTGGTCGACGAGCCACTGTCGGCGCTCGATCCGGCGCGCGCCCGCCAGGCCATCGAGACGCTCGTGAGCGAAGCGCGTGCGCGCGGCGTCACGCTGGTGGCCACGCTGCACCAGGTGGACATGGCGCTGGCGCACTTCCCGCGCATCCTGGCGCTGCACGAAGGCACGGTGGCCTTCGACCTGCCGGCCGCGGCGGTGTCGCGCGAGCGCCTGCAGCAGCTGTACGCACAGCACGAGCACGAGTTGCGTGGCGAGGTGCCTGCATCCGCGGCGCCCGCGGCCGATGCTGCCCTGCCCGCACCGGCGGTGGTGGCGCACTGCCGCTGAACGATGTCGGCCGCCCTGCCCTCAGCCCACCGGCGCCCCGCACCGACGCGCGACCCCGCCTGGCTGGGCCGCGTCTTCTGGCTCAGCGCCGCGGCGGTGCTGCTGTGGCCGCTGATGGTGGCCACTGAGTTCAAGCCCTGGACCCTGGTAGAGCGCGACAACCTCAAGGTCACGGGGCAGTTCCTGGCGAGTTTTTTGCCGCCGGCACACAGCGCAGAGTTCCTGGCGATGGTGGCGCGCGAGGCCTGGCGAACGGTTGCTATTGCCACGACCGGGCTGACACTGGCCTTCATCGTGGCCGTGCCGCTGACGCTGGCCTGCACCCGCGTGCTGTCGGTGTCGGCCCTGTCGGGCCGCATGGCGCCGCTGCCGGCCGCGGTGCGGCAGGCGGTGCGCCTCTTGCTGATCGTGCTGCGCAGCGTGCCCGAGCTGGTGTGGGCGCTGGTGTTCGTGCGCGTCGTCGGCCTCGGGCCCACGGCCGGGGTGCTGGCCATTGCGCTCACTTACGGCGGCATGCTGGGTAAGGTGTATGCCGAGATCCTGGAAAGCGGCGAGCCGCACGCCACCCACACGCTGCTGCGCAACGGCAGCTCGCGGCTGCAGGCCTTCTTCTACGGCCTCTTGCCGCAGAACGCCGCCGAGCTGACGAGCTACACCGTCTACCGCTGGGAGTGCGCCATCCGCAGCTCGGTGGTGCTGGGCTTCGTCGGCGCGGGCGGGCTGGGCCAGCAGCTCGACAACTCGATGAAGATGTTCAACGGTGGCGAGGTGTTCACCATGCTGGCCGTGTTCGTGTTGCTGGTAGCGCTGGCCGACCGCGTGAGCGCAGGCCTGCGCCGGGCCTTGGGCTGAGAGCTGGTGAAGCCCACCGCCCTCGTCCACCCCACGCCGCCGCGCAATGGCCGCGGATGGGCCTTTGCCAGCGCGCTGCTGCTGCTCATCGGCGCCAGCTTCTGGAGCCTCGATCTGCAATGGGCGCAGTTCTTCAGCCTGGAGGCCGCGCGCAGCATGGGCCGATTCCTGGGCGAGTTCTTCCCGCCCGACACCAGCCCCGAGTTCCTGCGCCGGGTGCTGCAGGGCACCTGGGAGACGCTGGCGATGTCGGCACTGGGCACAGCGCTGGCCGCCGCTGCGGGCCTGGCGCTGGCGTTGCCGGCCAGCCGCCTGCACGCAGGCGATGCTGCGCACGGCCGCGGCCCTGTGCGGCTGCTGCTGAACGCGCTGCGCTCGGTGCCCGAGCTGGTGTGGGCGGCGCTGCTGCTCATCGCCGCCGGCCTGGGGCCATTTGCCGGCACGCTGGCGCTGGCCATCCACACCGCAGGCGTGCTCGGGCGCTTGTTCGCCGAGGCCATCGAGAACGCCCCATCCGGCCCCGGCGACGCGCTGCGCGCCCAGGGCGTGAGCCGCTTGCGCGTGTTCCTTTACGCCACGCTGCCGCAGGTGCTGCCGCAGCTGCTGAGCTACACGCTCTACCGCTGGGAGAACAACATCCGCGCCGCCGCCGTGCTGGGCGTGGTGGGTGCGGGCGGGCTGGGGCAGTTGCTGCAGTTCCACATGGGCCTGTTCCACATGGG
>JBIJAP010000293.1:0-4992 GCA_044345715.1 Rubrivivax sp. | reverse complement strand
TTCCTGACCAAGTCCGGCATCGGTGCCGGCGTCGGTGCCGTCGCACTGGCCGCACCCGCCATCGTCAAGGCCCAGCCCACCGTTCGCTGGCGCTGCTCGTCGGGCTTCCCGAAGGCGCTGGACACGATCTACGGCGCCGCCGAGGACGCAGCCAAGCGCATCAGCGACGCCACTGGTGGCCGCTTCCAGATCACGGTGGCACCCGCCGGCGAGATCGTGCCGATGCCGCAGGCGGCCGACGCCGTGGCCGCCAACACGGTGGAGTGCTCGCACACCGCGGCCTTCTACTACGTGGGCAAGGACCCGGCCTGGGCCTTCGGCTCATGCATTCCCTTTGGCATGAACTTCCGCCAGATGAACGCCTGGTGGCTCGAAGGCGGCGGCGAGAAGCTGTTCAACGACTTCCTGCGCCCGCAAGGCGTGCGCTACATCATCAGCGGCAACACCGGCGCGCAGATGGGGGGTTGGTTCCGCAAGGAGATCAACACGATGGAAGACGTTAAGGGCCTGAAGATGCGCATCCCCGGCCTCGGCGGGCGCCTCTTCTCGGCCGTGGGCGCCGTGCCGCAGCAGATTCCGGGTGGCGACATCTACCCGGCGCTGGAGCGCGGCACCATCGACGGCGCCGAGTGGGTGGGCCCGTACGACGACGAGAAGCTCGGCTTCAACAAGGTGGCGCGCTTCTACTACTACCCCGGTTTCTGGGAAGGCGGCGCTGCGCTGGGCTGGCTGGTGAACAACCGCGCCTGGGACGCGCTGACGCCCGAGTACCGCGCCATCTTCACGGCCGCCGCGCACGAGGCCAATGCCGACATGATGGCCAAGTACGACGCCCGCAACGGCGCCGCGCTGCGCCGCCTGATCGCCGGTGGCACCCAGGTGCGGCCGTTCCCGACCCCGGTGATGGAAGGCTTCTACCGCGCTGCGCTGCCGATGTACGCCGAACTCAGCGCCAGCAACGCCGCCTTCAAGCGCCTGTACGACAGCTACAGCGCCTTCCAGCGCGACACGGTGCAGTGGATGCGCTTCACCGAAAACACCTTCGACGACTTCATGGCGCGCACGCTGCGCTGATCGTCGGCGCTTGCTCTCATCGCTGCAGTACAAGCCCCGCCTCGGCGGGGTTTTTCCTTGGCGCCGCGCCATGTCCTGACGCGTCGCTGACTGGCATGACCCGAGAAGTCAACGAGAAAGACTCCCCATGCAAGCCCTTCTGAGCTTCAGTCGCGGTGTCGACTGGATGACCGAGCGCATAGGCCGCAGCGTGTACTGGCTGCTGCTGGCGGCGGTGATCATCAGCACCGTCAACGCCATCGTCCGCAAGACTTTCAACCTGAGCAGCAATGCCTACCTGGAGGCGCAGTGGTACCTGTTCGCGGCCGTCTTCATGCTGGGTGCCGGGTATGTGTTCCTGCACGACCAGCATGTGCGCATCGATGCGCTCTCGGCGCGCTGGTCGCGCAAGGTGCAGGTGTGGATCGACGTGGTGGGGATCGTGGCCTTCCTGCTGCCCCTGTGCGTCTTCATCATCTGGACCTCCTTGCCTTCGGTGTTGGGTGCCTGGCATTCGCAAGAGGTCTCGGCCAGTCCGGGAGGGCTGACCCGCTGGCCGTTGTATGCGCTGGTGCCGGCGGGCTTTGCGCTGCTGGCGTTGCAGAGCTTGTCTGAGCTGTTCAAGCGCCTGGCCTTCCTCACCGGGCACGCGGGCGACCCGCACGCCAAGCCCGAGAAGACCGACGAAGAGATGCTGCTGGAAGAACTGCGGCTGGAAGCCGAGGCCAAGGAAGCAGCAAGTGTGGCCTCCGCGGCTGGCGCGGCCGGCACCCACCGCCCGGGAGCTGCAGCATGAGCTGGATCATTGCCAACCTCGCGCCCATCATGTTCTGCGGCCTGGTGGTGCTGCTGCTCACCGGCTTCCCGGTAGCCTTTGCGCTGGCCGCCACGGGCATGGTGTTCGGCTGGATCGGTGTCGAACTGGGTCTCGTGCCAGCGCAGTTCTTCAACGCCCTGCCGCTGCGGCTGTACGGCATCATGGCCAACGACCTGCTTCTGGCCATTCCCTTCTTCACCTTGATGGGCTTGATCCTGGAACGCAGCCGCATGGCTGAAGACCTGCTCGACACCATCGGGCAGGTGTTCGGCCCCATGCGTGGCGGCCTAGCGATTGCGGTGGTGCTGGTGGGCGCGCTGCTGGCGGCCACCACCGGCGTGGTGGCGGCCTCGGTCATCGCGATGGGTCTGATCTCGCTGCCCATCATGATGCGCTACGGCTACAACCAGCCGCTGGCTGCAGGTGTCATCACTGCCTCGGGCACGCTGGCGCAGATCATCCCGCCCAGCCTGGTGCTGATCGTCATTGCCGAGCAGTTCGGGCAGAGCGTGGGCGACATGTACAAGGCCGCGTTCATCCCGGCCTTCACGCTGGTGGCCATCTACGGCTTCACCATCATGGTGATCGCCGTGCTGCGCCCGAAGTGGGTGCCGGCGCTGCCGCCCGAGGCCCGCATCTACCGCGAAGCCACGGGCTCGGCCGGCTATGTCTCGCTGGCGCTGCTCACTGCGGCATCGACCGCCGTCGCCTGGGGCGTGGCCGTCAACTACGCGGCCATCAAGACCGCGCTGGGCGGCGACCCGGCCTTCACCCCGGCCACCGAAGAAGTGGTGGTGGTGACGCTGATGGCGGCCATCGTGTTCGCCTTGGTGGTGGCGGTGGCGGACAGCAAGCTGCGCATCAATGCCCTGTCGCGGCTGGCGCGGCAGGTCACCTTCGTGCTGATCCCGCCGCTGCTGCTGGTGTTTCTGGTGCTGGGCACCATCTTCCTGGGCGTTGCCACGCCCACGGAAGGCGGCGCGATGGGTGCTGCGGGCGCCTTGATCATGGCGTTGTCGCGCAAGCGACTGAGCTGGTCGCTGCTGAAGCAGGCGCTGGACTCGACGGCCAGGCTCTCGATCTTCGTCATGATGATCCTGATCGGCTCGACCATGTTTTCGCTGACCTTCACCGCGATCAACGGCAACGACTGGGTCAAGGCCCTGTTCGCCGCGCTACCGGGTGGCGAGACGGGCTTCGTGATCTTCGTCAGCGTGCTGGTCTTCTTCCTGGGCCTGTTCCTCGAGTTCTTCGAGATCGCCTTCATCCTGCTGCCGCTGCTGTTGCCGGTGGCGCAGGATCTGGGAGTGAACCTCGTGTACCTGGGCGTGCTGATCGGCATGGTGTTGCAGACCTCGTTCCTGACGCCACCGGTGGGCTTCTCGCTGTTCTACCTGCGCAGCGTGTCGTCCAAGGACGACTACACCGACAAGGTCACGGGCCGGCGCATCAAGGGCATGTCCACCGCCACCATCTACCGCGGCGCCATGGCCTTCGTGGTCTTGCAGTGCGTGATGGTGGCCATCATGATCTGGAAGCCGGACATCGTGTTGATGGGCCTGGGCGAGGTGAAGGTCCTGGACGTCGAGAACGTCGACCTCAACATCACGCCGATGGAAGAGGAAGATGATGCGCCATTGGGCTTCAGCCCGAGCCCTAATCCCTTGCCCAGCCCGCCCCCGGCGCCGACACAATGAGTGCCGTTCACAACCCTGCGATGAAGCCATGGCCGCCGACGACAGCCCGCCCCGCGCACCCCTGAACAGGCTGTCGCACGTGCGCGGCGTGCAGACGCCAGCATTGTCCGACCGCACCATCGGCGAGTGGCTCGACGACACCGCCGGGCGCTGGCCCGATCACCTGGCCTGCGCCTTCCGCGACAGCGGCCTGCGCTACACCTGGGCGCAGCTGCGCGATGAAGCCGACCGCCTGGCCGGCGTGCTGCTGCAACTGGGCCTGGGCAAGGGCGACCGGCTCGGCATCTGGAGCCCCAACCGCAGCGAGTGGGTGCTGGCCCAGTACGCTACGGCGCGCATCGGCGTGGTGCTGGTCAACATCAACCCGGCCTACCGGCTGGCCGAGCTGGAGTACGCGCTCAACAAGGCCGTCTGCAAGGCCGTCATCAGCGCGCCGGCCTTCAAGACCAGCCAGTACCTGCAGATGCTGCAGACGCTGGCGCCCGAGCTCGCGCACTGCGTGCCGGGGCAGCTGCAGGCGGCGCGGCTGCCGCACTTGCGCGCCGTGGTGCGCATGGGCGACGAGCCCACGCCGGGCATGCACAACCTGGGCACGCTGATGGCCGCCGTTGACGCCGCCGCCGTGGCCGAGGCCCGGCGCATCGGCCGCACGCTGAACTGCCACGAGCCGATCAACATCCAGTTCACCAGCGGCACCACCGGCCACCCCAAGGGCGCCACGCTGAGCCACCACAACATCGTCAACAACGCCATCGCGGTGGCCGCGGCGATGGGCTTCGGCCAGACCGACCGGCTGTGCATCCCCGTGCCGCTGTACCACTGCTTCGGCATGGTGATGAGCTCGCTGGTGTGCACCGTCACTGGCGGCAGCATGGTGTTCCCGGGCGAAGGCTTCGACCCGCTGGCCACGCTGCAGGCGCTGCACGACGAGCGCTGCACCGCCTTGCACGGCGTGCCCACGATGTTCATCGCGCAGCTCGACCACCCCGAGTTCGCGCGCTTCGATCTGAGCCATCTGCGCAAGGGCATCATGGCCGGCAGCCCGTGCCCGGTGGAGGTGATGAAGCGCGTGAACGTCGACATGCACATGAGCGAGGTCACCATCGCCTACGGCATGACCGAGACCTCGCCGGTGTCGTTCCAGAGCGCGCCCACCGACCCGCTGCACCTGCGCGTCTCGACCGTGGGCCGCGTGATGCCGCACCTGGAGGTGAAGCTCGTCGATGCCGAAGGGGCCACCGTGCCCGTGGGCCAGCCTGGCGAACTGTGCACGCGCGGCTACAGCGTGATGCGCGGTTACTGGGCCGATGACGAGCGCACCGCCGAAGCCCTGCGCGAGGGCTGGATGCACACCGGCGACCTGGCCACGCTCGACGCCGACGGCTACTGCAACATCGTCGGCCGCGTGAAGGACATGCTCATCCG
>JBIJAP010000292.1:0-5023 GCA_044345715.1 Rubrivivax sp. | reverse complement strand
CTGGTCGTAGATGAGGGCGGTGCAGCCTTCGATCTCACGCAGCTCGCGCTGGATGCGGTCGAGCTCGTCGCGGTGGTGCACGGTGACACCGGCCTCCAGCGCCACGCCCTCGTACTTCTCGGGCTCGTCGGTCACGATCACCAGCTTCTTCACGCCCTCGCTGGTGAGGCTCTTCTGGATCTGCAAGACCGAATGCCCTTCGGCGCGCTCGCCCACCTGCTGGCCGCCGGTCATGGCTACCGCGTCGTTGTAGAGCACCTTGTAGGTGATGTTCACGCCCGCCGCGATGCTTTGGCGGATGGCGAGCAGGCCGCTGTGGAAGTAGGTGCCGTCGCCGAGGTTGGCGAAGATGTGCGTGTCCTTCGTGAACGGCGCCTGGCCGACCCAGGGCACGCCTTCGCCGCCCATCTGTGTGAAGGTGCTGGTGCTGCGGTCCATCCACACCGTCATGTAGTGGCAGCCGATGCCGGCCACGGCGCGGCTGCCCTCGGGCACGCGAGTGCTGGTGTTGTGAGGGCAGCCGCTGCAGAACCAGGGCGCGCGCTCGCCGGTATCCGTCTTCAGCTCGGTGAGCTCGCGCTCGCGCGCGGCGATCACCGTCAGGCGCTGCGCCATGCGGCGCTGCACGTCCTCGCTGATTCCCAAGGATGGGCCGAACTTCGTCAGGCGCTTGGCGATGGCCTTGGCGATGATCGCAGGTGTCAGGTCGGCCTTGGCGCGCAGCAGCCAGTTCTCGCTCGGGTTCGCGCGGCTCCACTCGCCGCCGGTGGCATCACCTTCCGGCTCGTCGAACTTGCCCAGCACGTTGGGGCGCACGTCGGCGCGCCAGTTGTAGAGCTCTTCCTTGAGCTGGTACTCGATGACCTGGCGCTTTTCCTCGACGACGAGGATCTCCTGCAGCCCGGTGGCGAAGTCGCGTGTGATCGTGGCCTCCAGCGGCCACACCACGTTCACCTTGTGCAGGCGGATGCCCAAGGCGCGGCAGGTGTCGTCATCGAGGCCCAGGTCGTTGAGCGCCTGGCGCGTGTCGTTGTAGGCCTTGCCGCTGGCGATGATGCCGAAGCGATCATGTGCCGTGCGGATGACGTCGTGGTTGAGCTTGTTGGCGCGCACGTAGGCCAGGGCCGCGTACCACTTGTAGTCCATCAGCCGCGCTTCCTGCTCCAGCGGCGCATCGGGCCAGCGGATGTGCAGGCCGCCGGGCGGCATCGCAAAGTCTTCGGGCAGCACGATCTTCACGCGCTCGGGGTCGACGATGACGCTGGCGCTGCTCTCCACCACCTCCTGGATGGTCTTCATGCCGCTCCACACGCCCGAGAAGCGGCTCATCGCGAAGGCGTGCAGGCCCATGTCGAGGATGTCCTGCACGCTGCTCGGAAAGAACACCGGCAGCCCGCAGGCCTTGAAGATGTGGTCGCTCTGGTGCGGCGCCGTGCTGCTCTTGCTGACGTGGTCGTCGCCGGCGATCGCGATGACGCCGCCGTGCTTCGACGTGCCAGCCATGTTGGCGTGCTTGAAGACATCGGAGCAGCGGTCCACTCCCGGGCCCTTGCCGTACCAGATGCCGAAGACGCCGTCGTACTTGTTCTGCTGCGGGTACAGGTCGAGCTGCTGCGTGCCCCACACGGCGGTAGCGCCGAGCTCCTCGTTCACGCCGGGCTGGAAGACGACGTGGTGCTGCGCGAGGTGTTTCTTCGCGGCCACCAGCGCCTGGTCATAGCCGCCGAGCGGGCTGCCGCGGTAGCCGCTCACGAAGCCGGCGGTGTTGAGGCCGGCGAGCACGTCGCGCTGGCGCTGCAGCATCGGCAGCCGCACCAGCGCCTGCACGCCGCTCATGAAGGCGCGGCCGCTGGCCAGGCTGTACTTGTCGTCAAGCGTGGCGGCTTCGAGGGCCTTGCGGACGTGCTCGGGCAGGGGGGCGTTCATGCTCACGGCTCCAGGCCCGGACTCGGGCACGCCGGGCTGCGCGGCAGTGTAGGCACATCGCGCGTGCATGTCCTTTCGTTTTCGGCGCTGCAGCCGGAGCCTTGCGCAAGCTTTATGCTCCCGCATGCCCCAGAAGCAAGCAATGACGCCCAAAGGCCCAAGATCGGGGGTAACCCGTGCTGCAGCGGGGGCGCCCGTCGCCGCGGGCGAGAGCCCCGAGCCGCCCGGCACGCTCGACCGCTATGACCTCGCCATCCTGGCCCAGCTGCAGGCCGATGCGCGCCTGAGCAACGCCGAACTCGCCACGCGCATCGGCCTGAGTGCCGCACCGACATGGCGGCGCGTGAAGTGGCTCGAGGACCAGGGCTACATCACCGGTTACCGGGCCGAACTCGACCGCCGCAAGATCGGCCTCGGCGTGCTGGCCTTCGTGCGCCTGGACTGCGAGCGCAACAACAGCGCCAGCACGCGCGCGCTTGAAGAAGCCATCCGCGCCCGCCCCGAGGTGCTGGCCTGCCACTACATCAGCGGCACCGGCACCTTCGAGCTGCATGTCGTGGCCACCGACCTGGACGCCTTCTCGCGGCTGGCGCTGGACGTGCTGTTCAAGCTGCCCAACGTGAAGGACCTGCACACCAGCTTCAGCCTGGGCGAGGTCAAGACCGGCGGTGTGCTGCCACTGGCGCACCTGGCGAGTCCGCGCTGATGCTGGCGTCGCCACCGCTGCCCGAGAACTCCGAGCCCGCGGTGCTACGCTCGCCAACCGCCATGAATCGGCTCCTCGACGTCCTCCTGACCACCGACCCGGTGCAGCGCGTGCGCCTGGCGCAAGCCGGGTTGGCGATGCTGCTGATGGCTGCCGGCGTGGCCGCGATGCACTACTTCGTCGCCGTCGGCGTGGCGGCCCTGGTGCCCGTGACGGCCTGGTCGGCGCTCACGCTCGCGGGCATGTTGGTGTTCTTTGTGCTCATCCGCAGCGGCGTGTCGCGCCGCTGGTCGGAGCCTTCGCTGACGGTGCCGCAGATCCTGTTCGCACTGGCCTGCAGCGCCGGCGCCTACACGCTGCTCGGTGCTGGGCGCGGCGCGGTGTTCCCGGTGGTGATGGTGGTGCTGATGTTCGGCATGTTCGTGGTCTCGCCACGGCAGATGCGCTGGTTGAGCGTGTACGCCGTGCTGCTGCTCGGCACGGCCATGGCCTTCATGACGATGACGCAGCCGCGGCAGTACCCGCTGATCATCGAGGTCGGCCACTTCTTGCTGGTGGCGACGATGCTGCCGGCGGTGTCGCTGCTGGCCAGTCGCTTGTCGCGCATGCGGATGCGCTCGCGCCAGCAGCGCGTCGAGCTCGCCCAGGCGCTGGCCCGACTGCGCGAGAACGTCAGCCGTGACGAGCTCACCGGCCTCATCAACAAGCGCCACATGCTGACGCTGATGTCGCAGGAGCACCAGCGCTGCGTCCGCAGTGGCCAGAGTTTCTGCCTGGCGCTGCTGGACGTCGACCGCTTCAAGCCCATCAACGAGGCCCACGGCTACGCGGTGGGCGACGCCGTGCTCTCGGCGCTGGCACAGGAGGCGCAGCGCCAGGTGCGCGTGTCCGATGTGCTGGCGCGGTGGGGCGGCGAGGAGTTCCTGCTGATGATGAGCGACACCCGGGCGCCGCTGGCCCGTGGTGGCCTGGAGCGGCTGCAGCAGCGCCTGGCGGCGCTGCGCATCCTGCACGGCGGGGCGGCGGTGCACGTCACGCTCTCGGCGGGCATGGCTGAGCACATCGCGGGCGAGTCGTTGGAGCGCACCCTCGAGCGTGCCACGGCCGCGCTGTCCGGCGCCAAGGCGTTGGGTTCCGGCCGCATGGTCGTGGCAAGCTGATGCCCTCTGCGCGGCTGCCCGCAGGCCATCTGCTGTTGGCGCTGGCGGTGGTGGCGGTGTGGGGCAGCAACTTCGTCGTCATCAAGTGGGCGCTGGCGGTGATGCCGCCGTTCCTGCTGGGCTTTCTGCGTTTTGCCATCGCGCTGGTGCCGGCGCTGCTGTTCGTGCCGCGGCCGGCGGTGCGCTGGCCGCTGCTGGCGGCCTACGGCGCGCTGATCGGCGCCGGGCAGTTCGGGCTGCTGTACCTGGCCATCGACGGCCACATCGCCCCGGGCCTGGCCTCGCTGGTGATCCAGACCCAGGTGTTCTTCACCATCGGCCTGGCGATGTGGGCCGACGGCGAGCGCCTGCGGCCGGTGCAGGCCTTGGCGCTGGCGCTGGCCGTGCTGGGCGTGGTCCTCATCGGCGTCAACACCGGCGGCGAGGTCTCGGCGCTGGGCCTGGGCCTCGTGCTGCTGGCCGCGCTGTCGTGGGCCGGGGGCAACCAGGTGGCGCGGCGCATGGGCCGCGTGGACATGCTCGGCGTGGTGGTGTGGTCCAGCGCCTTTGCGCTGCCGCCGCTGGCCTTGCTCACCCTGCTGGCCGAAGGGCCGGCTCGCATCGGGGCCGCACTTGCTGCGGCCGATGCCGCCACGTGGGCGGCGGTCGCCTGGCAGGCGGTGGGGAACACGCTGTTCGGCTACGCTGCCTGGGGTTGGCTGCTCGCGCGCCACCCGGCCGGCACCATCGCCCCGATGGCATTGGGCGTGCCGGTGTTCGGCATGGCCAGCGCGGCCTGGTGGCTGGCCGAGCCGCTGCCGGCCTGGAAACTTGGCGCCGCCTCGCTCGTGATCGGCGGCTTGGTGCTCAACCTGCTCGCGCAGAAGCGCGGGCCCTGATGCGGACGTGTCGCCTCGATGTGGCTGTTGATCCTGGAAGCGATGGCCGCGCTGGCCCTGCTGCTGTTTGCCGTCTGGTGGACGATGTTCTCGGGCCGCAAGCGGCGTGACGATGACGACGAGCCGGGGCCGAAGCCTTAGCGTGTTGCGCCGCGTTCTCTTCGGCGCCTCTTTGGCCGACGTGTGAAGAGGTCATCGGCGAACCTGGGTGTTCGCTGTCGAGCGGCAACTCGAAGCCCTCGCCTCCGTTCGGGCTGAGCCTGTCGAAGCCCTCTTCTCAGCATCGCGCGTCGCGTCGCGGCAGGCGGTACACGGTGCGGGCGCTAGGTGTGGCGGTCGGGGCGGCGCACCGA
>JBIJAP010000291.1:0-5030 GCA_044345715.1 Rubrivivax sp. | reverse complement strand
CCAGGCCTGCGCCTCATCGCGCCCGACGGCCGTCTGCATCAGCACGTCGCCCCGCAGCGCCTTGTGGTCGTTCAGATCCTCGTAGCCGCAACACAGCCCGTACAAGCGCTGCGCCAGCAGATCACGCAACGGGTGCCTGATGCGCTCCGGGTCGCGCGGATCGGGAATCACTGCAGCCGCCGCACGGCTCAGACCAAGGTGCGCATCGACCTGGCGCAGCAGCAGCAAGCCGCCGTCACTGCTGAGGTCGCCGCCGCTGAAATCAGCCTTGATGACCCGCCGGCCAAAGCGCCCGAAATCGATCTTGGCATCCGTGCACTTTGGCATCGGCAGTCCTCGGTTGGCATAGGCGGTCAGATACCTATGACAACGCGCCACGGCACGAGGCTGCCGACCTGATGATGATGAAGTTCCGGGCTAGGTCGGTGAGGGCGGGTCATTTGGGCCTCAGCGTGATGAAGTGCACCTCTTCAAGCCGAAGCGCGCCGGACTCCATCGAAGTGGGGGGGGGCTCGCATTCCGCGATGCTGACTATCATGTATACGGGTGCATGAGAAGTTAGCCAACTCACCCGTTTGGGGTGCGGACAACAAGGCGGAGCCATGAACTTTCGACAATGTGCCCGGGCCATTGGCTTCTCAGTCTTGGCCGGGCTGTCGGGCGCTGCACATGCCGACCTGAAGATCGCGGGTTCAGACACCCTGGAAGCGTTCATGCAGAACGCGCTGAGCCAGTTCAAGCGCAGTGAAGGCGCATCCATTCCCGTCACAACCAGCTTCAAGGGATCATCAGCGGGCCTGCGCGATTTGTGTGAAGGGCGCACGGCCATCGTGCCTGCGTCGTCGCGCATCGACTCTGAGAATCAGCGCCGCTGCGACACCGCCAAGATCGGCTACATGGAGTTGCCGATAGCCTTTGACGCGATCGTCGTGATCGCCAATCCCGCACGCGCAGCGCTGGGCGAATTGAACCTGGACGAACTAAGGGCCATCTTTCACCCCGATAGCGCTGGCAAGGTGCTGCGCTGGCGTCAGGTGCGTGCGAGCCTGGCGGACACGCCGCTTAGCGTCGTCTCACTCGATACAAAGTCCGGCACCAACGCCTTCTTCGGTGGCAAGGTCCACGGACTGGCAGGCTTCGTACGGTCTGACGCCAAGGTCAGCAGTCAGCATGCGGACATTCTCCGTATGGTCGCCGCCGATCCCAATGCCATTGGCTTTGTGTCCATGGGGGCATTGGCTGACTCCCGCGCCGAGGTGTGGAAAGTGCCCATCAACTTTGGCAACGGCCCTGTGATGCCCAGCCGCGAAGCGGTGCTCAACGACAGTTATGCACCGCTGTCCCGCCTTATGTATCTGTATGTCAGCAAGGCCGCACTGGCCGAGAAGGACGGCCACACACTGCAGTTCGTGGCCTGGCTGATGGAGCGCGCAGGCAGGCTGGCATCCTACGAAGGTTTTGTGAGGCTGACCGAAGCCAACTACCAGGACAATCTACGCAAATTACCCGCCCGCAACAGCACCAAGCCTTGACGAAGGGGCTTCCGCCAACCAATCGTCCGCGCTGTCACCACCCGGGGATCGAAAGCCGGTCACCCTCTTCGCGAAGTGAGCCACTCATTTTCGCGGCCAGGCGGTGTGCATGGGCCGCCAGGCGGCCTCCGGCCATCAGACGTTGAACAAGAAGTTCATCACGTCTCCGTCCTTCACCACGTACTCCTTGCCTTCGGCGCGCATCTTGCCCGCGTCCTTGGCTCCCTGCTCGCCCTTGAAGGCGACAAAGTCCTCGTAGGCGATGGTCTGGGCGCGGATGAAACCGCGTTCGAAGTCGGTGTGGATGACGCCGGCCGCCTGCGGGCCGGTGGCGCCGATGGCCACCGTCCAGGCACGCACTTCCTTCACGCCGGCGGTGAAGTAGGTCTGCAGGCCCAGCAGCTTGAAGGCGGCGCGGATCAGGCGGTTCAGCCCGGGTTCGTCCTGCCCCATCTCGGCCAGGAACATCGCGCGGTCCTCGTCGGCCATGTCGGCGAGCTCGGCCTCGGTCTTGGCGCAGATGGCCACCACCGGCGCACCCTGCTTGGCGGCGTAGGTGCGCAGCTGCTCAAGCAGCGGGTTGTTCTCGAAGCCGGTCTCGCTGACGTTGCCGACGAACATCGCCGGCTTGGCCGTGATCAGGCACAGCGGCTTCAAGATGGCCTTCTCTTCCTTGCTGAAAGCGATGCTGCGCACCGGCTGCGCCTGGTCGAGCGCGGCTTGGCACTTCTCGAGCACCTTCACCAGGGCTGCGGCTTCCTTATCGTTGCCCGAGCGGGCGGCCTTCAGGTACCGGTGCAGGCTCTTTTCCACCGTGCCCAGGTCGGCCAGGCAGAGCTCGGTCTGGATGACCTCGATGTCGGAGATCGGGTCCACCTTGCCGGCGACGTGGATGACGTTGGCGTCTTCGAAGCAGCGCACCACGTTGACGATGGCGTCGGTTTCGCGGATGTGGCTCAGGAACTGGTTGCCGAGGCCCTCGCCCTGGCTGGCGCCGGCCACCAGCCCGGCGATGTCGACGAACTCCACGATCGCCGGCACGATGCGCTCCGGCTTCACGATCTCGGCCAGCTTGGCCAGGCGCGGGTCGGGCAGTTCGACGATGCCGACATTGGGCTCGATGGTGCAGAACGGGTAGTTCTCGGCCGCGATGCCGGCCTTGGTCAGCGCATTGAAGAGGGTGGACTTGCCGACGTTGGGCAGGCCGACGATGCCGCACTTGAGGCTCATGGCGCGGGGGCTTTCGGGGTTGGGTGTTCGGGGCCGGCGGGCGGCGGATGCGGCAGCCGCCACGGGCGGTGCGCTGCAAAGAGGCGCGATTTTCCTACACTGCGGCGATGAGCACGCCGAACCAGATCAAGCCCCACTCCAAGGATCTCGGCGGCGGCTTCGTCGTGCGCCGGCTGCTGCCGGCCGCGGCGCGCCAGGCGGTGGGGCCGTTTCTCTTCTTCGACCACTTCGGGCCGATCACCGCCACACCCGCTGACAACCACGACGTGCGCGCCCACCCGCACATCGGCCTGGCCACGGTGACCTACCTGTTCGAGGGCGCGATGATGCACCGCGACAGCACCGGCGCCGTGCAGCGCATCGAGCCTGGCGCGATCAACTGGATGACCGCCGGCCGCGGCATCGTGCACAGCGAGCGCACCCCCGAGGACCTGCGCGGCCATGAGCGCCGCAGCCACGGCCTGCAGCTGTGGGCGGCGCTGCCCGAGGCCGACGAGGCGCTGCCGCCGTCGTTTGCCCACACGCCGGCTGCGGCGCTGCCCGAGCTGGAGGTCGGCGGTGCCGTCGTGCGCGTGCTCATCGGCAGCGCTTTTGGCGCCACCAGCCCGGTGGCGGTGCGCTCGCCGACGCTCTACCTCGACATCGCTCTGCAGGCCGGCGACGCGCTGCCGCTGCCCCTGGCCAGCGAGCGCGCGGTTTATGTTGTCGATGGTCAGGTCACGCTCGACGGCGAGCCGCTGCCGCCGCAGACGATGACACTGCTGGCCGCGGGCGACGAGCCGCTGCTGGCTGCCGACGGCCCGGCGCGCGTGGTGCTGATCGGTGGCGATGCGCTCGGCCGCCGCCTGCTGTGGTGGAACTTCGTCGCCACGAGCCGCGAGCGCCTGGCCGAGGCCGCCGCCGCGTGGGCCGACGGCCCGGGCGCGGCGGGCGATGCCGAGGCGCGGTTTCCACAGGTGCCAGGCGAGACCGACTTCATCCCGGCGCCCCCGTTTCGGCCGGCCTGAACAGCGGCCGCCCGGTGCAGCGCCTCAGTCGAAGGCGTGGCGCAGCACCAGCGGCTGCCCGGCGCGCAGCGTGAGGCCGACACCCTGCACGGCGATGGCGTTCATGCCGAAGGCCAGGCCGCCATTCATGCGCGGGTCGGCGCGGAAGCCGGCCAGCGTCTGGCCCACGGCGGTGCCGGTCTCGGCCGTGGCCGGGTCGACATCGGGGATGCTGCAGCGCACGCAGGGCTTCACCAGGCGCAACGTCACCACGCCTTCGCCGGTGTGAATGTCGATCTCGCGCAGGTGGTCTTCGTCCCAGGGCTGCAGGCCGTCGAGCACGAGATTGGGCCGGAAGCGCGCCATGCCCACCGGCGCGTGCCCAGCGGCCAACAACCGCGTGTTCAGGTCGGCCAGCGAGGCCGCGTTGGCCAGCAGCAGCGGGTAGCCGTCGGAGAACGCGGCCAGCGCCTTCGTGCTGCCGGTCCAGCGGGCGTCGCAAACACGTTCTTCCTCGGGGTCGAAGCGCGCCAGGCGCAGCAGGCCGGAGGGCGGCGCGCCGAGGAAATCGCTGAACCACTGCGCCGCCAGCGCGCCCATGTCGTAGGCCTTGACGATGTCGTCCCACACGCGCACGCGGGTGGCGCTTTCCACGGTGTCGAGCTTCAGGTGCAGCGCCAGCATCCCGGGTGCGCGCAGCACCAACTCGCCGCCGCGCAACGTGGGCTGGATCAGCGCCATGCGCGGCCGCTCGCGTTGCGTGAGCATCTCGCCGTGGCTGTCGACGACCATCCACGCGCGGTCGAGGTCGAGGCCGGTCTCGGTGATCTCGGCGGCGCCGAGCGTCAGCGCGCCGCACGACTTGATGGGATGGATGGCCAGGCTGGCCAAGGTCGCGGCGGGTGTGGAGAGCGGTGAATTCACGGCAGCGGCAGGCAAGGCCGGGTCCAGGCGACCCGCGACCTCATTGTGCCCGGCCCCCCTTGCTACGATGCCGGGCTGCCTGCTTCCGTGCCCCCGCTCCCACTCCTGCCATGCCCGACCCCAGCCCTGCCCGAAGCCCGGCCTCGCGTTCCGGGCTTCAGCCCGAGTCACGGCACGATGTCTTCGTGCGCGGCGGCGGCGCCGTCGGGCTGGCCACCGCGCTGTCGCTGGCGCGCCAGGGCCTGCGCGTGGCGCTGCTGGCCGCGCCGCCGTCGACGGCCCTGGCCGCCGCTGACGCGGCGCCTGACGTGCGCGCTTATGCGCTCAATGCCGCCTCGGTGCGGCTGCTGCACACGCT
>JBIJAP010000290.1:0-5036 GCA_044345715.1 Rubrivivax sp. | reverse complement strand
GACCTGCGCCACCGAGAAGCGCCGACGCCGCAAGCGCGGCAAGATGGTCGACCCGGCCAAGCGCGTCGTCATCAACGAGCTGGTGTGCGAGGGCTGCGGCGATTGCTCGGTACAAAGCAATTGCCTGAGCGTGGAGCCGCTGGAAACCGAGTTCGGCCGCAAGCGCCGCATCAACCAGAACAGCTGCAACAAGGACTACTCCTGCGTGAAGGGCTTCTGCCCGAGCTTCGTCACCGTCGAAGGCGGGCAGCTGCGCAAGCCGAAGAAGGAGACGAAGGGGACGCTCGAGGGCATGCCCGCCCTGCCCGAGCCTGCGCTGCCGGCCACGGAGCGGGCCTGGGGCATCGTGGTCGGCGGTGTCGGCGGCACCGGCGTCATCACCATCGGCCAGATCCTGGGCATGGCCGCGCACCTCGAGGGCAAGGGCGTCGTCACGCAAGACGCCGGCGGCCTGGCGCAGAAGGGCGGCGCCACCTGGAGCCACATCCAGATCGCGAGCCGACCCGACGCCATCCACACCACGAAGGTGGACACCGCGCAGGCCGACCTTGTGATCGCCTGCGACAGCATCGTCGGCGCCAGCAAGTACACGCTCACTGTGATGCAGCACGGCCGCACGTTTGTCGCGCTCAACACCCATGGCACGCCGACCGCCGGCTTCGTGAAGAACCCGGACTGGCAGTTCCCGGGCAGCAGCTGTGAGACGGTTGTGCGCAATAGCGTCGGCGAGGGCCTGCTGGGCGCGTTCGATGCCGAGCAGGTGGCCGAGCAGATGCTGGGCGACAGCATCTACACCAACCCGCTGATGATGGGCTACGCGTGGCAGGTGGGCCGCATCCCGCTCAGCCTGGCGGCCATCATGCGCGCCATCGAGCTGAACGGCGTGCAGGTCGACAACAACAAGGCGGCCTTCGAGTGGGGTCGGCGCTGCGCGCACGATCTGGCGTCCGTGACGGCCCTCTTCAAGGCGCAGCAGGTCATCCAGTTCGTCAAGAAGCCCTCGCTCGATGAGATGCTCAAGACACGCGTCGAGTTCCTCACCGGCTACCAGGACGCGGCTTACGCGCAGCGCTACGCCGCGTTCGTCGAACGGGTGCGCACGGCGGAAGCCGCCGTCGGGGACGGCACGCCGCTGGCCGAGGCCGTGGCTCGCTACCTCTTCAAGCTGATGGCCTACAAGGACGAGTACGAGGTGGCGCGCCTGCACACCGACGCCGCCTTCACGGCCAAGATCGACGCCATGTTCGAAGGCGACTACAAGCTCGTGCACCACCTGGCGCCGCCGCTGATCGCCAAGACCAACGAACGCGGCGAGCTGGTCAAGCGCCCCTTCGGCCCGTGGATGCGCAGCGCCTTCGGCGTGCTCGCCAAGCTGAAGGGCCTGCGCGGCACGGCGCTCGATGTCTTCGGCCGCACTGAAGAGCGCCGCATGGAGCGCGAGCTGATCACGCGCTACGAGGCCACGGTCACCGAACTGCTGAAGACGCTGAACGCCGGCAACCGCGCGCAGGCCGCCGAGATCGCACGGCTGCCGGAAGACATCCGCGGCTACGGCCACGTGAAGCTGCGGCACGTGTTGGCGGTGGAGCCGCGCTGGGACGCGCTGATGAGGCGCTGGCGCGAAGGTCCCCTGGCCGACGAGCGCCGCACCGCTTGAGCAACGCGCTGCCGATACCGGCCCTGGCAGCGGCCCGGCACGCCGTGCGGTCACGCCGGCCGGTGTGGCTGGACGGCGAGCGCGTGGGCTCGGTGGCCGAGGCCCACCTGCCGCTTCTGGCGGCCCATCCGGCCGACTTTGCCGTGGCCGAGGCCGGCGTCGAGATCCGCATCCCTGCGGCCGAGCGCGAGCCGCGGCTGGCCGCGCTGCACCGGCAGTGGCACGCCGACGGCGTGATCATCGGCTGGCGCGACGAGGCCTACGCGCTGTCGCCCCTGCACGGCCCCGAAGCCGGCCGGCCGCGCGTGGCCATTGAGCGCGCGGCCTCGCGCTTCTGGGGCAGCCTGACCTTCGGCGCCCACGCCAACGGCTACGTGCGCGGCGCCGATGGGCGCCCGGCGGCCCTGTGGATCGCCCAACGTTCGGCCAGCAAGCCCACCGACCCGGGCCTGTTCGACAACCTCGTCGGCGGCGGCGTACCGCTGCACCAGCAGCCGGCCGAAGCGCTGGTGCGCGAGGCCTGGGAAGAAGCCGGCCTGGCGCCCGACGAGGCGCGCCACGCCCAGCCCGGACGCGTGCTGCGTCTGGCGCGCGACATCCAGGAAGGCTTTCAGCTGGAGTGGTTATTCGCCTTCGACCTTGAACTGCCCGTGGGCTTTGCGCCGCAGAACCAGGACGGCGAGGTGCAGGGTTTCCGCCTGCTGCCGCTGGCTGACGCCCTGGCGTTGGCACAAGGCGACACCATGACCGTCGACGCCGCCTTGGTGACGCTGGACTTCGCCGATCGCCACGGCTTGCTGCCGCCGGCGCTGCAGGCCGCGCTCCGATCTTCTCTCGCAGATCAAGACTGATTCGACCTGAACGGGGGGCTTGCACGTGGCGCCGGCGCACATCCTCGGGGTAACACCCGGTTGTCGCTGTCCGGGCCGGGCCACAAAGTCCGCGGGTTCAACGCGTGTCACAGAACATGCGGCGACACGATCCACGCCACCCCGGAGACAAACCCCCATGAGCGACACCACCACCGCCGCCAAGCGCCGCGGCTTCCTGAAGACGGCCGCGGCCGGCGCCGTCGGCTCGGCTGCGATGGCCGTGCCGATGGTCTCGATGGCCCAAACCACGACCTTCCGCTTCCAGAGCACCTGGCCGGCGAAGGACATCTTCCACGAGTACGCCAACGACTTCGCCAAGAAGGTGAACGACATGGCGGGCAACCGCCTGAAGATCGAAGTGCTGCCCTCGGGCTCCGTTGTGCCGGCCTTCCAGCTGCTCGATGCCGTCAACAAGGGCACGCTCGATGGCGGCCACGGCGTTCTGGCCTACCACTACGGCAAGAGCAACGCGCTGGCCCTTTGGGGCAGCGGCCCGGCCTTCGGCATGGACCCGAACATGGTGCTGGCCTGGCACTACTACGGTGGCGGCAAGGCCATGCTCGAGGAGATCTACAAGTCGATCAACGTCGACGTGGTCTCCTACGTTTACGGCCCGATGCCGACGCAGCCGCTGGGCTGGTTCAAGAAGCCCATCGCCAAGGCTGAAGACCTGCGGGGACTGAAGTACCGCACGGTGGGCCTGGCCATCGACGTGTTCAAGGAGCTCGGCGCGGCCGTCAACCCGCTGCCCGGCGGCGAGATCGTCCCCGCGCTCGACCGCGGCCTCATCGATGCGGCCGAGTTCAACAACGCCAGCTCCGACCGCCTGCTGGGCTTCCCCGACGTGGTGAAGAACTGCATGCTGCAGAGCTTCCACCAGAGCGGCGAGCAGTTCGAGATCCTCTTCAACAAGGGCAAGTACGACGCCTTGCCTGCCGAGCTGAAGGCCGTCATCGACTACGCCGTGCAAGGCGCCAGCGCCGACATGTCGTGGAAGGCCATCCAGCGCAACAGCCAGGACTACATCGAGCTGAAGGCCGCGAAGATCAACTTCTTCAAGACGCCCGACAGCGTGCTGCGCGCGCAGCTGGCGGCCTGGGACAAAGTCACCGGTGCCAAGAGCGCCGAGCAGCCGCTGTTCAAGAAGGTGATGGACAGCCAGCGTGCGTTCGCCGAGCGTGCCGGCTCGTGGCAGAACGACTACATGGTCGACTTCAAGATGGCCTGGAACCACTACTTCCGCAAGCCGGCCGCCAAGAAGACCTGATCGAACCGCCCGAACCCGGGGCCACCGCTGCTGCAAGGCCGGTGGCCTCTTTTGTTGTCTTCCAGGCCTTGCGCCTGAGCGAGAGAGATCCGAGATGCAAAGCCTGCTGCTGTGGGTGGACCGCGTGTCCACGTGGCTGGGCCAGTTTTTTGCCTGGCTGATCGTCGCGCTGACGCTGATGATCACGTGGGAGGTCTTCTCCCGCTACGTGATGAACGACCCGCATGACTGGGCCCTCGACGCCCAGATCATGATGTACGGCACCTTGTTCATGATGGCCGGCGCCTACACGCTGGCCAAAAACGGCCACGTGCGCGGCGACGTGCTCTATGGTTTCTTTCGCCCGCGCACGCAGGCCACGCTCGATCTCATCCTCTACCTGCTGTTCTTCATGCCCGGCATCGTGGCGCTCACCTGGGCCGGCTGGGGCTTCGCCCACGATTCGCTGGCCATCCGCGAGAGCACCTTCAGCGCCACGCCGCTGCCGCTGTACCCGTTCAAGTTCGCCATCCCCATCGCTGGCGGCATGCTGCTGCTGCAGGGGCTGGTGGAGGTGGTGCGCTGCATCCGCTGCATCCAGGACGGCGCGTGGCCCTCGCGCGAGCAAGACGTCGAGGAAGTCGACGTCGACAAGCTCAAGGCCATGGTGCACGTGAAGGACGAAGACATCGCCGCGCTCGACAAGTTCGTGGCGCCGGGCACGGGGAGCACGAAGTGACGATCCGCAAGGAACTCTGGTTCGGCTTCACGCTGATGGCGCTCATCGTCGCCGGCACGGCGACGATGCTGCTGATGGCGCCCACCATCACCAACGGCCACCTCGGGCTGATGATGCTGGCCCTGGTGGTGGTGGCCATCATGCTCGGCTTCCCGACAGCGTTCACGCTGATGGGCATGGGCATGATCTTCACCTGGATCGCCTACGAGGAAAACACCTCCAAGACGCTCACCCTGATGGTGCAGAGCGCATTCAAGGTGATGGGCAACGACGTGCTCATCTCGATCCCGCTGTTCGTCTTCATGGGCTACCTGGTCGAGCGGGCCAACCTGATCGACAAGCTGTTCAAGAGCCTGCACCTGGCGATGGCGCGTGTGCCGGGGTCGCTGGCAGTGGCCACCATCTTCACCTGTGCGGTGTTTGCCACGGCCACGGGCATCGTGGGCGCCGTGGTCACCCTGATGGGCCTGCTGGCGCTGCCGCAGATGCTCAAGGGTGGCTATGACGTGCGCGTCTCGGCCG
>JBIJAP010000289.1:0-5040 GCA_044345715.1 Rubrivivax sp. | reverse complement strand
CGCGACAACGTGATGTTCGACGACACCGCCGGGCCCGACACGCTCTGCGGCTTCTTCGACTTCTACTTCGCGGGCACCGACTGGCTGCTGTTCGACGTGGCCGTGTGCCTGAACGACTGGTGCTGCGATCTGGCCAGCGGCGCGCTCATTGAGGACCGCGCCACCGCCTTTGTGGCCGCCTACCGCGCCGAGCGCGAGTTCACCCACGGCGAGATCCGCGCCCTGCCCGCGCTGCTGCGCGCGGCGGCGCTGCGCTTCTGGATCAGCCGCCTGTGGGACTGGCACCTGCCGCGCAGCGCTGCGCTGCTGGCGCCGAAGGACCCGACGCATTTCGAGCGCGTGCTGCGCCACCGCATCGCCGGCCCCTGGCACCCCCAACCCTGAAGCCCCGCTGACCCCATGCCGCTTGTTCTGAAGTCCGTGGAGGCCAACCGCGGCTCGCGCTGGATCGGCGACGCCTGGCGCGTGTTCATGAAGCGGCCGCTGGGCTTCATGGGCCTGTTCGGCGTGTTCCTGTTTGCCGCGCTGCTCGTCAGCCTGGTGCCGCTGCTCGGGCCGGTGGTGCAGATGATGTCGCTGCCGCTGCTGGGCCTGGGCTTCATGATCGCGGCGCAGTCGGCGCTGCTCGACGGGCAGGTGCACCCGCGCTGTTTCATCGAGCCGCTGCGCACCGACGCCACGCGCCGCCGCTCGCTGCTGACGCTGTGCGCGATCTACGGCGTGGCCGCACTGGTGATCCTGGCCATCGGCGACGGCATCTCCGGTGGCGCCTGGGGCCGCCTGCAGGAAGCCATGGCCCAGGGCACGGCGGGGCAAGTGGATGTCGATGCCATCCTGGCCGAGCCCGGCTTCGGCACTGGTGCGATGTGGGTGCTGCTGGCCGGCACGGTGTTGACGGTGCCCTTCTGGCATGCCGCGGCGCTGGTGCACTGGGGCGGGCAGGCCGTGGGCCAGGCGCTGTTCTCCAGCACGCTGGCCGTGTGGCGGGCCAAGGGCGCCTTTGCCGTCTACCTGCTGGGCTGGTTCGGCAGCGTGGTGCTGTTCGCGCTGGGCAGCGCCTTGCTGCTGGGCCTGCTGGGGCTGCCGCAGTGGGCCGGGCTGGTGGGCGTGCCGGCCGGGCTGGTGTTCTCGGCCGTGTTTTACGTGTCGCTGCTGTTCACCTTCAACGACAGCTTCGGCGGCTCGCCGGTGCAGGCGCTGGCGGCCGAGACGGCCCCGCCGCCGCCACCACCCGATCAGGTCTGAGCGGGTCTCGCAGCCCGCCCGCGCAGCCACAGCGCCAGCGCGGCCACGCCCAGCAGGCCCGGCAGCAGCGGGTCTGGCGCGCCGGGCACCCAGGCCACACTGCAGCCACCTGAAGCGTCTTGCGCGGAGGTCGGCGCCGGGCTCGGTGCCGGAGCAGGCGCCGGCGCTGGGGCCGGGCTGGGTGCAACGGGTGCAGGCGGCGGCGCCGTCGGCGGCGGGGCCGCACCCGGCAGCGCCCTCACCACCAGTTCACGGATGCCGGCGTGGCTGCCATCGGTACGCCATTGCAGCAAGGCCTCGGCCTGCCCGGCCGACGGCGCCGTGGCGGCGATCAGCAGCGTGCAGCCCGTGTCCGGCGCCAGCATCCGGCCAGCTGCGCAGCCGCCGGGCTCGATGCGAAACGAGGCCCGGCCCGGCCCGGTGATGGCGGGCACCCCCAGGGTCAAGGGCGAGTTGCCGGCGTTCTGCAGAGGCAGCGAGACGCTGGCGCTGGTGGTCGGCAGCGCCTGCAGCAGCACCGGGGCGCCGGGCGAGGCATCGCGCCACTGCGCCTTGCCCGCGGCGGCGGAGCTCAACGTGGCTGCCACGCCCACGGGCCTGATCGCCGAGGACTCCGCCATGCCCGAATCGCCCCAGACCAGCGCCGCCTGCAGCCGGCCCTCGGCCCCCGCCACCAGGCCCACCCAGGCCGTGCACTCGCCGCCCGGCGGCAGCGCGCCAGGGCAGTCATGAACGAGGCTCAGACCCTCCGCGCCGCCGGGCACCAGGCTGCGGAGCTGGGGCGACAGCGGCAGCACGCCGGCGCCGCGGTGGCGCAGGCGCACCGGCTGCGGCGCCATGGCGGCGCCCGGCGCCACGCGGCCGAACTCCAGGTTCCAAGGCCAGATCAGTTCGGTGGCGCTGCCTTCGGCCTGCGACAGCACCTGCGCCAGCCACGCCGACAGGTCAGCTTTGTCGGCGGGCGTCAGCAGATCCGACAGATAGCCCATGGCGGCGGCCTTGCGCAGCGCCACGTCGATGGCCGCCGGGCCTTGCGCGGCGTTGAGCAGGCGGTTGCGGTCCAGCCCGGCGTCGGGGCCGTGGCATTCGACACACGAGGCCTCGCCCGCAGGCAGCCCCAGGTACAGGCGCGCGCCACGCGCCGCGTCTTGGGCCTGGGCAGCGCCCAGGGCGGTGAAGGACGCCAGCAGCGCCCAGGCCGATCGATGACAGAACATCCGCCTAATGGCACCGCACTTGTGCGGCAGGGCGATGACAAGGCCCTGCCGGGCGCGCCCGGTCAGTCCACCGGCGTGAGCTTGGCGATCGCCAGCGCCAGCCACTTGGCGCCGTGGCGGCCGAAGTGCACGTGCGCGCGCGCGTCGGCACCGCGGCCTTCGAGCACCGAGATCACGCCCTCGCCGAACTTGCCGTGGAACACCGTCTGGCCCACACGCCAGCCGCCCTCGGAGGCCGGCAGCGGCGGCGTTGGCGGCGGCGCCCAGGCCTCGCGAGGGGCCGGTGCGGGTGCCCGCGCAGGCGAAACACGTCCGGCCCCCACGATGCCACCCAGCCCGCTGCCGCGCTGCCAGGCCTGCTGGTACTCGCGCGCATAGCCCGAGCCGAAGCCCTGCTGGCGCGGCGTGAGCCACTTCAGCGAGCCCTCGGGCAGCTCGTCGAAGAAGCGGCTCTTGACGTTGTAGCGCGTCTGCCCGTGCAGCAGCCGCGTCTGGCTGAAGCTCAGGTACAGCCGCCGCCGCGCCCGCGTGATGGCCACGTACATCAGGCGCCGTTCTTCCTCGACGCCATCCGCATCGGACAGGCTCTGTTCGTGCGGGAACAGGCCCTCCTCGATGCCGGTGATGAACACGGCGTCGAACTCCAGGCCCTTGGCGCTGTGCACCGTCATCAGCTGGATCGCATCCTGCCCCGCCTGCGCCTGGTTGTCGCCGGCCTCCAGGCTGGCGTGGGTGAGGAAGGCCGCCAGCGGCGACAGGATCTCGCCGGTGTCGGCATCGGGCGCAGTCTGCGCGCCGGCCTGCTCGTCGACCGGCAGCGCCACGGCATCCTTGCCGAAGCCCTCTTGCGTGACGAAGCTCTCGGCGGCGTTGACCAGTTCCTCGAGGTTCTCGAGCCGGTCTTCGCCTTCCTTGTCGTGCTTGTAGAAGAAGCGCAGGCCGCTGGACTCGAGCATGTAGTCGATGATCTCGCGCAGCGTGAGGCCGCGCGTCTGTTCGCGCAGCTGGTCGATCAGCTGCACGAAGGCGACGAGCTTCTTGCCCGCCGCGCCGTCGACGCCGCCCACGCTCTGCGCCAGGCTGCGGCCGCTGGCGCGCGCCACGTCCTGCAGCAGCTCCACGCTGCGCGCGCCGATGCCGCGCGCCGGGAAGTTCACGACACGCAGGAAGCTCGTGTCGTCATTGGCGTTTTCCAAGAGCCGCAGGTAGGCCAGTGCATGCTTGACCTCGGCGCGCTCGAAGAAACGCAAGCCGCCGTACACGCGGTAGGGCATGCCGGCGTTGAACAGCGCGCTTTCCAGCACCCGGCTCTGCGCGTTGCTGCGGTAGAGCAGCGCGATCTCGCTGCGCGCGGTGCCGGCGCGGTGCAGGCTGCCGATCTCTTCGAGCAGCCACTGCGCCTCGGCGTAGTCAGACGGTGCCTCGTGCACGCGCACCGGCTCGCCGGCACCGGCATCGGTGCGCAGGTTCTTGCCCAGGCGCGCGCTGTTGTGCGCGATCAGCTCGTTGGCCGAGTCGAGGATGTGGCCCGAGCTGCGGTAGTTCTGCTCCAGCTTCACGACGCGCTCGACGCGGTACTCGCGCTCGAAGTCGGCCATGTTGCCCACGCGCGCGCCGCGGAAGGCGTAGATGCTCTGGTCGTCGTCACCCACCGCAAACACGCCCTGCCCCCGGCCCGGCGGCGCGAACATCTTCAGCCACGCGTACTGCAGCCGGTTGGTGTCCTGGAACTCGTCCACCAGCACGTGCGCGAAGCGGTGCTGGTAGTGCTCGCGCAGCGCGTCGTTGTCGCGCATCAGCTCGTAGCTGCGCAGCATGAGCTCGGCAAAGTCGACCACGCCTTCCTTGGCGCACTGCAGCTCGTAGGCCTCGTACACCTGCACCAGCTTGCGCGTGTGCTCGTCGCGGGCGTCCACCTGCGGCGGACGATGGCCTTCTTCCTTCTGGCCGGCGATGAACCAGGTCACCTGCTTCGGAACAAAACGCTCCTCGTCCAGGTTCATGGCCTTGATCACGCGCTTCACAGAACTGAGCTGGTCGCCGCTGTCGAGGATCTGGAAGCCCTGCGGCAGGCCGGCGAGCTTCCAGTGCGCGCGCAGGAAGCGGTTGCACAGGCCATGGAAGGTGCCGATCCACATGCCGCGCACGGCCACCGGGAGCATGGCGCCCAGCCGCGTGAGCATCTCCTTGGCGGCCTTGTTCGTGAAGGTCACGGCCAGGATGCCGCCCGGCGAGGCCTGCCCGGTGTTCAGCAGCCAGGCGATGCGCGTCGTGAGCACGCGCGTCTTGCCCGAGCCGGCCCCGGCAAGGATGAGCGAGGGCACGCGAGGCAGCGTCACGGCCGCGAGCTGCTCGGGGTTGAGGCCGCGCAGCAGCCTCGCTTCCGGGCTGGCAGGGCCACCAGGGCCGTCAGCGGCTCCAGGGGTGTCGGTGGGCTCCTGCGGCGCGCTGTGATGCATGCCGCGGATTCTAGGGACCGGGGCTAGGAGCGTGGGCGGCAGAAGGGAAGTCCCTGACATCGCCGCACGCCGTGCAGACGTTTATGGAGCATGAGCTACCGCCCCTACGAACCGGAGCA
>JBIJAP010000288.1:0-5042 GCA_044345715.1 Rubrivivax sp. | reverse complement strand
GTGCACAAAAACTCGGGATGTTCTCCATCGGGCCCGGCCGGAACATGGCGTTGAGTGCGATCAGGTCTTCCAGCCGCGTGGGCTTGGCCTCGCGCAGCATGCCCTGCATGCCGCGGCTTTCAAACTGGAACACGGCCTCGGTGCGGCCTTCGCTGAAGAGGCGGTAGACCTGCGGGTCGTCGAGCGGCAGCGCCTCGTAATTGAAGTCGGCGCGCTTGGGGCGGCGGGCGCGGATGTAGTCCTTGGCCAGCTCCAGGATCGTCAGCGTGGCCAGGCCCAGGAAGTCGAACTTCACCAGGCCGATGGCCTCGACGTCGTCCTTGTCGTACTGGCTCACTGCGCTGTCGCTGCCGGGCTGCTGGTACAGCGGGCAGAAGTCGGTGATCTTGCCCGGCGCGATCAGCACGCCGCCGGCATGCATGCCGATGTTGCGGACGAGCCCCTCCACGCGCACGGCCAGGCTCAGCAGCTCGGCCACTTCTTCCTCGGCCTTCTCGCGCATCTCGAGCTCGGGCACTTCGTCGCGCACGTAGATGAGGCCGCTGTCCCTGTCGGCCGGGTTCTGTGGCGGATGCGCCAGCGTGTAGGTCTTGCCGGGTAGGCCGGGCACCAGCTTGGCGACGCTGTCGACATGGCCGTAGCCCATGCCGAGCACGCGGCCCACGTCGCGCAGGGCGGCTTTCGACGCCAGCGTGCCGAACGTGGCGATCTGGCTCACGGCCTCGCGGCCGTACTTGTCCTTCACGTACTCGATGACGCGGTCGCGGTTGGCCTGGCAGAAGTCGATGTCGAAGTCGGGCATCGACACGCGCTCGGGGTTCAGGAAACGCTCGAACAGCAGCTGGTACTGCAGCGGGTCGAGGTCGGTGATGAACAGCGCATAGGCCACCAGCGAGCCCGCACCCGAGCCGCGCCCCGGGCCCACCGGGCAGCCGTGTTCCTTGGCCCAGATGATGAAGTCGCTGACGATGAGGAAGTAGCCCGGGAAGCCCATCTTCACGATGGTGGCCAGCTCGAACTCCAGGCGCTCCACGTAGCGGGCGCGCTCGGCCTCGCGGCGGGCGGCGTCGGGGTACAGCGCGGCCAGGCGCTTTTCCAGCCCCTCGTGGCTGGCCTGGCGGAAGTAGGCCTCGATGGGCATTCCGTTCGGCGTGGGGAAGTCCGGCAGCTGCGGCTTGCCGAGCACCAGCGTGAGGTTGCAGCGCTGCGCGATGAGCTCGGTGTTGGCGATGGCGCTGGGCACATCAGCGAACAGCGCTTGCATCTGCGCCTGCGTCTTGAAGTGCTGCTCGCGGGTGAATCGCTTGGCGCGCTTGGGGTTCGCCAGCGTCTCGCCCTCGGCGATGCACACACGCGCCTCGTGGGCGTCGAAGTCGTCGGGCTCGAGAAACTGCACCGGGTGCGTCGCCACCACCGGCAGCTGCAAGGCCGCGGCCAGCGGCACGGCGGCGCGCACGTGGGCCTCGTTCGTAGGCAGGCCGGCGCGCTGCAGCTCCAGGTAGAAGCGGCCGGGGAATAGGCTGGCGAGCCGCCGCGCCACATCGGCTGCACGCTCACCCTCGCCGGCCAGGAGCGCCTGCCCCACCGCGCCGCCATCGGCGCCCGAAAGCACGATGAGCCCGCCGCCGCGCTCGGCCAGCCACTCCCACTTGATCAGCGCCTGGTTGCGCTGCACGTTGGTGACCCAGGCGCGCGCCAGCAGCTCGCTCAGGTTCAGGTAGCCGGTGTCGTTCTGCACCAGCAACAACAGGCGGCTCGGCGGTTTGTCGCTGCCGGCCATGCTTTCGAGCCAGACGTCGGCGCCCAGCAGCGGCTTCACGCCTAGGCCGCGGCAGGCGTTGTAGAACTTGACGGCACCGAACAGGTTGCTCAGGTCGGTGATGGCGCAGGCGCCCTGCCCGTCGGCCCGCGCCGCCGCGGCCAGCGCGTCGATGCGCAACATGCCGTCGACGACGGAAAACTCGGTGTGGGTGCGCAGATGGACGAAGCTCATCCGGGCATCGTATCAACCGCGCCCCGGTCGGCCGGGCGCGCCCCGGCATGAACCTCAGGTGGCCGGGCGCAGCCCGGCCTGAGCCTCAGGTGGCCGGTCGCAGGCCGGCCAGGGCGTCGTCGGCGAACGCCGTGCCGGCTTCGTCGTACACGTGGTAAACCGCATCGGCGCCCAGGCGGCGCAGCACCTCGATCTCTTCGGGGTACTGCACGATGGCCGCGATGCGGCCGCTGAAGGCGCGATTCTTCAGCTGCGACAGCGCATAGACGTTGCCCGCGTGCCCCGGCATGGCCAGCAGCACCAGCTTCACGGTGTCGGTCAGCACGAGCTTGTCCCAAAAGTCCGAGTCGACGGCGTCGCCCTCGATCACCAGCCGGCCGGCCGCCTGGTGCACGGCCAGCGTGGCGGCTTCGCTGTCCACGCCGAGCACGCGCATGCCGTGGCCTTGCAGCAGGCGCAGGTAGGCGCCGCTGCCGATCTGCCCCATGCCCAGCACGATGGCGTCGACCTGCTCCACGGCAATGGGTTGGTCGGCCGCCAGCAGCGATTTCGACTGCAGCGCCGAAAGCGGCCCCTTGAAGCGGGCGTAGACGCGCTCGCCCGCGGCATTGAGCGGCGCCGCCACCACAAAGCTTCCGGCTACCGCCAGCGACAGCACCACCAGCCACTCGGGCGACAGCCAGCCCGAGGCCGCAGCCAGCGCCGCCACGATGAGGCCGAACTCGGAGTAGTTGGTCAGCGACAGCGTCGACAGCACCCCCGTGCGCGTGCGCAGCCCGAAGCGCATGAGCACGATGTAGTACAGCCCCGTCTTCAGCGGCAGCACCAGCATCAGCACCAGCGCCATCACCACCATCGATGCATCGGGCATCGCCACCAGCCCGACGCTGAGGAAGAAGCCCACCAGGAACAGCTCCTTGATGTGGAACAGCGACTTCGCCAGCCCCGCCGTGGCCGGGTGTGACGCGAGCATCATGCCCACCACCAGTGCGCCGAGGTCGCCCTTCACTCCCACCGCCTCGAAGAGGCTGTAACCCACCACCAGCGCCAGGAAGGCGCCATACAGCACCTGCAGGTCGCCATGGCCGACGCGGTCGATCAAGAGGCGCAGCCACTTGGTGGCCGGCCACAGCAGCACGAGGCCCAGAGCCCAGGGGCTGGGCAGGCTGCCGGTGGAGGCGCTGAGAAAGATCACCGCGAACACGTCCTGCATCACCAGCACGCCGATGGCGATGCGGCCATAGAGAGAGCCGAGTTCACTGCGCTCCTCGAGCACCTTCACCGCGAACACCGTGCTCGAGAAGCTGAGCGCAAAGCCCAGCAGGACCATCGCGCTCCAGCCCAGATCGCGCGCCAGCGCCAGGCCGAGCAGCTTGAGCACGAACAGCAACGCTGCCAACAGCAAGGTGGAGCCGACGATGTGCACCGTGGCCGCCGCCCAGACCTCTTTGCGCAGCAGCGTGCGCACCTCCAGCTTCAGGCCGATGGTGAACAGCAGCAAGGTCACGCCGAGGTTCGCGATGGTGTCGAGCATCGGCGTGCGCTCGAAGCCGAGGCCGTTGAGCACGAAGCCGGCCGCCAGAAAGCCGATCAGCGGCGGCAGGCGCAGCAGTTGCGCGCCAAGGCCGGCGACAAACGCCAGCGCGATCATGATGGGCTCCATCGACGTCCTGTTGTGGCGCCCACCGAGGGCAACAGGGCGCGGATGTTAGTGGCGCGGGGCTTTGAGAACGGTCAGGCCGCCACGTTGGCCGGTGCAACGTTGGCGCCACACACCACCAGCAGCACCCGCTCGCCCGGTGCGGGCTGCACGACGCCCGCGTGCAGGGCGGCCAAGGGCAGCGCCGCAGCCGGCTCCACGGCCAGGCGCAGCTCGTGCCAGAGCTGGCGCTGCGCGGCCGTGATGGCCTCATCGGGCACAAGGTGACTCGCCACGCCATGCCGCTGCACCAGGGCCCAGGCAATGCGGCCGATGCGGCGGGCGCCCAGCGCATCGGCGCCCAGGCCGCCCACGGCCACGTCCACCGGTTCGCCGGCGGCCAGCGCGGCGTGCAACGTGGGCGATCCCGTGGGTTCGAGTGCGTCGACGTGCACACGGCCACCCCATTGCGCCAGCAGCCCGCCCATCAGGCCGCCGCCGCCCACGCTGACGAGCACGCGGCTGGGCAAGCCGGCGTCGGCCTCCACCTCGGCGGCCAAGGTGCCGGCGCCGGCCACGACCTCGGCCTGGTCGTAGGCGTGCAGCAGCAGCGCCCCCGTGGCCTGCTGGCGCTGCAGGCTCGCGGCCAGCGCGTCGGCGTAGGCCGCGCCGCCCACCACCAGGTGAGCGCCGCGTGCATGAAGGGCCTCGCGCTTGGCGGCGCTGGTGAGTTCGGGCACGAAGACCTCGCAGCGCACACCCAGCGCCTGCGCGGCCGTGGCGGCGGCGATGCCGGCGTTGCCGCCCGAGGCGATCACCACGCCGGCCGCAGGCAAGGCCTGCGCACGCATGCGGTTGAACATGCCCCGCGCCTTGAAGCTGCCGCCGCGCTGCAGCTGCTCCAGCTTCAGCCAGAGCTCGAACCCACCCGCAAGGCCGAGTTGTGCCGAGGGCAAGCGCAGCAGCGGCGTGTGCCGCACGTCAGACGCCGTACGGGCAGCGGCGGCCGACACGGCGGCCTGGTCGGGGATGTCATTCAAGTCCATCGTGCGATGGTAGTGAGGTGTGCGCCTCACCTCGGCCCAACCGCCTGCGCTGGCGGCTTGCAGGCCGTTGCGGCCGTTCATCTTCCCTCTCACCACACCCTCCGTTCGGGCTGAGCCTGTCGAAGCCCTCCCATCCGTTCGGGCTGAGCCTGTCGAAGCCTGGCGCCGCGCAAACACTCGCGCTCGAAGCATCGCGGCAGCAAAGGGCCGTGCGGGCGGGGGCTGCGGTGTGGGTTGAAGCGGTCGGCCCTGCGGGCCGACTGCCCTTGTATGTTCTCGCCCGTGTTCATTCTTCCTAGTGGTCGTGGTGGCTGTGGGCAAGTGGGCAGAGGTCGGCGCGGTGGGCAACGCGAAGCGTTGTCCA
>JBIJAP010000313.1:0-4520 GCA_044345715.1 Rubrivivax sp. | reverse complement strand
TCGATGCGGACGAAGTCACCTACCCGGCGCACATCATCCTGCGCTACGAGATCGAGAAGCTGCTGATCGAGGGCGAGATCGAGATCGAGGACGTGCCCGTGCTCTGGGACGAGAAGATGCAGTCACTGCTGGGCCTGGACACCCGCGGCAACTTCAAGGACGGCCCGATGCAGGACGTGCACTGGCCCGAGGCGCTGTTCGGCTACTTCCCCTGCTACTCACTGGGCGCGATGTACGCCGCCCAGTGGTTTGCCGCCATGCGCCGCGCCATGCCCGACCTGGACGCAGGCATCGCCCGCGGCGAGCTGGGCGTGGTCTTCGACTGGCTGCGCGAGAACATCTGGAGCCAGGCCAGCCGCTGGACGACCGACGAATTGGCACGCCGCGCCAGCGGCGAGCCGCTGAACCCAGCGCACTTCAAGGCACACCTCGAGCGGCGCTACCTGGGATAACTGAGCTCCACCTGGAGCAGCGGAATCGGCATCGTCGTGGCCTGGCCTTCAGCCTCGACCATGAACTCGCTGTGGCTGATCTCGCGGATCACGAGCGTGCGCTCGGGGTCGAAGCTGCCATGCAGGCTGGGCTCCTTCCATTCGACCATGCCTTCGTCCAGCCGGTCTGACAGCCGCTTGAGCAGATCGTGCAGCGCCTCTTCCTCGGCCGGCAGTGGCAGGCTGGCCAGCTGTGAGGCGATGCGGCCCAGCCATTGCTTGGGTATGCGGTTGAAGGCTGCCGAACCGTGGCTGAGCAAGCCACGCTCCAGCGCTGCCAGGTGCGGCAAGACTTCGCGGGAACCGCGGGCACGGTCCAGCAGCCGGCCCAACGCATGCGCCATGTGGCGCCCAGGTGCGTCGGGAGCGGGGACGGCAGTCGTGCGGGTCGCGGACGGCGAACTCATGGACATCAGTATCGACTGCCACCGCCGCTGGTTGAGCCCGCGCGCAGCGCTCAGTCTGCGGGCAAGGCCCGCGCCAGGTCGTGCAGCACCTCGTCCAGGCGCTGCAGCGTCCGGGTGGCTTCGCTGCCCAGCTCGGCCGGCCGCGAGCGTCGCTGGCGCAGCAGGCGGCGGAAGGGGTCGTCCAGCGCGGCGTCGTCCAGTGCCAGGCCGTGGCGCGCCAGCAGCGGGCGCAGGCTGCTGCGGCGCTTGCGCAGGTCGGCCCGCGTGGCCTGGTAGGCGTGCTCGGCCAGCGCGCGCCGCTGCCCGTAGGCAAAGACATTGGCCAGGAACAGCGCCGGGTCGCGGTGGTCAGGCTCGAACAGCAACAGGTCGGCCCGCGGGTGGCTCGCGCCATAGCCCTTGAGCCCGAGTTCCAGCCGCGAGTGGATGAGGCTGCGGAAGGTCTGGCTCAGCACCACCGGCAGCCCGCCGTCAACGATGCGCGGGATCGGCGCTTCGCCAGCCGCCAGCACACGGTGGCGCTGCGAATGCGTGGCGTCAAAGGGCACCAGCGGGTTCAGGCACAGCACCAGCTCGGCGCCGTCGTCGAGCAGCACGCTAGCGTGCAGCGTCTTTTTCAGCGCGCCGTCCACGCACCAGCGGCCGTCCACCGCCACCGGCGGAAACAGGCCCGGCAGCGCGGCGCTCGCGGCCACGGCGCGCGAGATCGGCACGTGGTCGAAACCCGGCTGGCCGAAGGGCACGGCCTCGCCGCTGTCCAGATCGGTGGCGACGACGACGAGCCGGCTGCCGCGAACCGCGGCCAACGTTCGGAAGTCGTCGCTGCGGCCGGGTGCCGACAGCAGCGAGGCCAGCCGCGCCTCGATCGGCGCGTGGCTGAACAAGCCAGTGGGCAGCGCCCGGCCCAGGCTTTCGAGGGCCGTCAGCCAGGGCCGGCCGCGCAGGGCCTGCCAGCCAGCCTGCCCGGCCAGCCGGGGCAGCGCCGCCAGCCGGGCGGCGATCTCGCCGAAGGCCGGGCGCGTGAACATGGCCGCCGGCACGTGGTCGGGGTGGCGCGGGTCGCCGTCGATGAAGGCGGCGCAAAGCTGCCGCGCCGTCAAGCCGTTGGCCAGACCCGCGGCCAGAAAGCTGCCGGCCGAGACGCCCACGTAACCGTCCATCGCGTTGAGGTCGAGCCCGGTGACGGACTCTTCCAACGCGCACAGGGCGCCGATCTCGTAGACCGCGCCCAGCGGGCCGCCACCGGCCAGGGCCAGGCCGATGCGGCTCATCACTCCGCCTCAGGAATCAGGCCGCGGCCGCCTTGCGGCGGGTGCGCTTCACCGGCACGGCCGGCACCGGCGCGGGCTGGGCCGCGGCCTTGGTGGCGCGCTTGGCCGGCGCCTTGGCGGCCGGCTCGGCCTTGGCCGTGCCCTTGGACAGCTTGGCCACGGCAGCGGCCAGCGAGTCGACGCGCTGCGTCAGCGCCTGCACGTCCTTGGCGGTGGGCACGCCCAGCTTGTTCATGGCCTTGGCGGTGCGGGCTTCGAAGATGGCTTCGAGCTTGTCCCAGTTCTGGCCGGCCTTGGCCTGCACGGAGCCGGCCATCGAGCTCATCTTGCCGGTGACCTCGGAGATCTTGTCCTCGGCGATGCCCTGCGTCTTCTTCTGCAGCGTCATGCCTTCCTTGACCAGGGCCTCGAAGACCTTGGTGCCTTCTTCCTGGGCCTTGCTGAAGGCGCCCATGCCGGCGAGCCAGATTTGCTGGGCCGAGTCTTTCACGGCGCCAGCGAGCTGGCTGTCCATCAGACCGGCGGCGCCCTTGCTGCTGGCCTTGCTGCTGCCGGTGCCGCTGCCGCTCTCACTGCTCTTCATCTTCTTGACCATGGTGCTTCCTCGTGAGGAGTGGTGCGCCACACGACATGGCGGCGCTGTGAAGGGAATATAGGGTTCCCCCCTGGAGCCGACACCCTAGATTGCTAGTGAGACCGCTCTATCCTGCGACCCGAACGAACCCCCGAACGAGGAGATCCCGGCATGCACTACTTCGTCACCGGCGCCACCGGCTTCATCGGCAAGCGCCTTGTCAAGACCCTGCTCGGCCGGCGCGGCAGCAGCGTCAGCTTCCTGGTGCGCGCCGGCAGCGAAGGCAAGCTCGATGCGCTGTACGAGTACTGGGGCCTCTCCGGCGCCGCCAAGAAACGCGCGCTGCCGATCACGGGCGACCTCACGGCCAAGAAGCTCGGCGTCGCATCGGAAGCCATGAAGGCGCTGAAGGGCACCGTCGACGCCATCTACCACCTGGCCGCCGTGTACGACCTGGGCGCCGACGCCGACAGCCAGATCGCCGTCAACGTCGAGGGCACGCGCAACGTCTGCGAGTTCGCCAAGGCGGTGGATGCGAAGCACTTCCACCACGTCAGCAGCATCGCCGCCGCCGGCCTGTACGAGGGCGTGTTCCGCGAGGACATGTTCGACGAGGCCGAAGGCCTGGACCACCCGTACTTCATGACCAAGCACGAAAGCGAGAAGATCGTGCGCAAGGAGTGCAAGGTGCCGTGGACGGTGTACCGCCCGGCCGTGGTGGTGGGCGACAGTGCCACCGGCGAGATGGACAAGATCGACGGCCCCTACTACTTCTTCAAGCTCATCCAGCGCATGCGGCAGATCCTGCCGCCGTGGTTCCCGAGCGTGGGGCTGGAGGGCGGGCGGATCAACATCGTGCCGGTGGACTTCGTCGTCGCCTGCCTCGACCACATCAGCCACAGCAAGCACGCCGTGGCCGGCAAGTGCTTCCACCTGGTCGACCCGCAGGGCTACCGCGTCGGCGACGTGCTCGACATCTTCAGCAAGGCCGCACACGCGCCGAAGATGAACCTGTTCGTCAACGCCGCGCTGCTGGGCTTCATTCCGAAGAGCGTAAAGAAGGGCCTGATGGCGCTGGCGCCGGTGCGCCGCATCCGCAACGCCGTGATGAAGGACCTGGGGCTGCCGGAAGACATCTTCCAGCTCGTCAACTACCCCACGCGCTTCGACCGCCGCGAGCTCGACGCCGCGCTCAAGGGCAGCGGCATCGAGTGCCCCAACCTGCACGACTACGCCTGGCGCTTGTGGGACTACTGGGAGCGCCACCTCGACCCCGATCTCTTCATCGACCGCAGCCTGAAGGGCACCGTGGGCGGCAAGGTGGTGCTCGTCACTGGCGGCAGCTCGGGCATCGGCCTGGCAGCGGCGTGCAAGTTCGCCGAGGCCGGCGCCATCACCGTGATCTGCGCGCGTGATGCCGACAAGCTGGCCGAGGCCGTGAAGGAGATCGTGGCCTACGCCAAGGGCAAGGTCACGGCCGACCCGAAGGTGTACAGCTACAGCGTCGACATCGCCGACGCCGAAGGCTGCGCGGCCTTTGTCAAGGCGCTGGAAGACGAGCACGGCGGCGTCGACTTCCTGATCAACAACGCCGGCCGCAGCATCCGCCGCGCCATCGAGAACAGCTACGACCGCTTCCACGACTTCGAGCGCACGATGCAGCTCAACTACTTCGGCTGCCTGCGCGTGACGATGGGCCTGCTGCCGGGCATGGTGAAGAAGCGCAAGGGACACGTCGTCAACATCAGCAGCATCGGCGTGCTGACCAACGCGCCGC
>JBIJAP010000286.1:0-5081 GCA_044345715.1 Rubrivivax sp. | reverse complement strand
CAACCCGCAGGGCCCCGATGGCCACCCCGACCCGGTGGCCAGCGGCCGCGACGTGCGCGAGACCTTCGCCCGCATGGCCATGAATGACGAGGAGACGGTGGCGCTGGTCGCCGGTGGCCACACCTTCGGCAAGGCCCACGGCGCGGCGCCCGAAAGCCACGTCGGCCGCGAGCCCGAGGGCGCGGGCATCGAGGAACAAGGCCTGGGCTGGCAGAACAGCCACGGCAGCGGCCGTGGCGCGCACACCATCACCAGCGGCATCGAGGGCGCCTGGAAGCCCCACCCCACAACCTGGGACCACGGCTACTTCGAGACCCTTTTCGGCTACGAATGGGAGCTCGTCAAGAGCCCCGCAGGCGCGCACCAGTGGCGGGCCGTGAACTGCAAGCCCGAGCACCTGATCCCCGACGCCCACGAGCCCGGCAAGAAGCACCCGCCGATGATGACCACGGCCGACCTGTCGCTGCGCTTCGACCCGGCCTACGAAAAGATCTCGCACCGTTACCTGGCCGACCCGGCCGCCTTTGCCGACGCCTATGCGCGCGCCTGGTTCAAGCTCACGCACCGCGACATGGGGCCGAAGAGTCGCTACCTCGGCAAGCTGGTGCCGAAGGAAGAGCTGATCTGGCAAGACCCGGTGCCCGCCGTCGACCACGCACTGGTGGACGCTGCCGACCAGGCGGCGCTGAAGGCCGCTGTGATGGTCGCGGTGGGCGCCTCGGGCCTGGGCACCGGGCCGCTGGTGCGCACAGCCTGGGCCTCGGCGGCCACCTTCCGTGGCAGCGACAAGCGCGGCGGCGCCAACGGCGCGCGCATCCGGCTGGCGCCGATGAACCAGTGGCAGGCCAACGAGCCGGCCGAGCTGGCCCGCGTACTGGCGACGCTGGAGGGCATTCAGAAAGACTTCAACGCCCGCGCCGCAGCCGGCAAGAAGGTCTCGCTGGCCGACCTCATCGTGCTCGCCGGCAACGCGGCGGTCGAAGACGCCGCACGCCGCGGCGGTGGCGAGCTGAACCTGCCGTTCTCGCCCGGCCGCACCGATGCACGCCAGGACCAGACCGACGTCGAAGCCTTCGCCGTGCTGGAACCGCGGGCCGATGGCTTCCGCAACTACGTCAAGCCGGGCCTCGCGAGCCTGCAGGCCGAGCTGCTGGTCGACAAGGCACAGCTGCTCACGCTGACGGCACCCGAGACGACGGTGCTCATCGGCGGGCTGCGTGTCATCGGCGGCAACCACGGCGGCCGGGCGCACGGCGTGCTCACGGCCCGTGCCGGCACGCTGAGCAACGACTTCTTCGTCAACCTGCTCGACATGCGCACGGCCTGGAAGAAGTCCGCGACCGAGGGCGTGCTCGAAGGCACCGACCGCAAGACCGGCGCCGCCCGCTGGACGGCCACGACGGTGGACCTGGTCTTCGGCTCGAACTCGCAGCTGCGCTCCTACGCCGAGGTGTACGCGCAGCACGACGCGGCTGAGAAGTTCGTGCACGACTTCGGCGCGGCCTGGACGAAGGTGATGAACCTGGACCGCTACGACCTGCGCTGAGCGGCCGCCGGCTCCGGGCCCGGGCCCGGGCGGTACTGCGCCTGAAGGCCGACATCAGCCGGCGCGCCGACGCGGTGGGCTGATGTGCCGGTGAATCTGTCACGGGCTCACGCGCCTGATGCGTCACCGATACTTGTGCCGATTTACCAAGAAGCGAGACCTGGAATGCGCATCGCGATCATGGGGTCGGGCGGTGTCGGCGGCTACGCCGGCGCCTGGCTGCAGCAGGCCGGCCAGGAGGTTCACTTCATCGCCCGCGGCGCGCACCTGGCGGCGCTGCAGCAGCAGGGCCTGCGCATCGAGCACCCCGAGCAGCCCCTGGCGCTGGCCCGGGTGGCGGCCACCGACGACCCGGCAGCCGTCGGCCCGGTCGACCTGGTGATCTTCGCCGTCAAGCTCTTCGACACCGACAGCGCCGCCGCCGCGATGGCGCCCCTGGTGGGCCCGGGCACGCGTGTGCTGACGCTGCAGAACGGCATCGACAGCGCCGCGCTGCTGCGCCAGCAGCTTGGCCCTTCCGCGCAAGTGCTCGAAGGCGTGATCTACCTCTCGGCCGTGATCGACCGGCCTGGCGTCATCCGCTCGCCCGGCGGCTTCCATGTCATCGTGGCCGATGGCGCCGGGAGTGACCCTGTGATGGCGAACCTGGCCGCCGCCGCAGCCGGCCTGCCAGGGCTGACGGTCAAACTGAGCGACAACGCGCGCCAGACGGTCTGGGAGAAGTTCGTCACGCTGGCCTCCTTGTCCGGCGCCACCACGCTGCTGCGCGCGCGCATGGGTGCCATCCTGGCGCACCCCGAGACCCGCGCCTTGCAGCGCCAGCTGATCGACGAGACGCTGGCCGTGGCCGGGGCCGAAGGCGTGGCCTTGCGGGCCGGCCTCGGCGACGAGGTCATGGCCAAGCTGGCGCTGATGCCGCCCACGTTCCGCGCCTCGATGGCCGAAGACCTGGAGCGCGGCAACCGGCTCGAGCTGCGCTGGCTGAGCGGCCGTGTGCACGCGCTCGGCCTGGCCCACGGCATCGCCACGCCGGGGCACACGGCCGTGTTCCGCGGCCTCGTGCTGCACGAGCAGGGCCGCAGCGCCTGATGCGCCATGTCCCACACCGCCCACCCCCTCGACGAGTTGCTGCTGGCGCACCTGTGCGCCTTCCTGCCCGACGCCGACGAGCCACGCTGGCGCAACCACGCCACGAGCTCGACTGGGTCGAGCTGCCGGCCGGCGGCGTGCTGACGCGCCAGGGCGAGCCGGGCGACGCCATGTACCTGCTGGCCAGCGGCGGGCTGCGCGTGAGCCTCACCGGCGCCGATGGCTAGAAGCGCGTCGGCGACTTCACGCTGTTCCCGATGCTCGGGCTCGTCAAGGCGCGGCGGCTGCTGGGCATGATGGAGCGCACCGAGCGCCGCTTCGGCGTCGCCACGGGCTGGACATCCAGGCCCTCTGGAAGCCCTACTTCTGCATCGCCACCAACTACTCGCGCGCCACCGAACTGGTGCTCGACCGCGGTCCACTGGTGCCGGCCGTGATGGCCACCTGCGCCATCCCCGGCGCCATGCCGCCGGTGCTGCGCGACGGCGATCTGCTGTGCGACGGCGGCGTGTTCAACAACCTGCCCGTAGACGCGGCTGCCGGCCGTCAGCGTGTAGACCGCCATCACGGCCACGTCGATCCAGGCCCACGGCGCCCGAAGCAGGTGCAAGAAGGATGGCGGCACGCAGTGCCGGCGACGTACTGGCAGGTCAGCTCGCCGGACTTCAGCAGCTGGAACTTCAGCGTGCGCCACAGCGCGCCCTCGGTGCTGAAGTAGG
Source organism: Rubrivivax sp. (assembly GCA_044345715.1). Taxonomy (GTDB): domain Bacteria; phylum Pseudomonadota; class Gammaproteobacteria; order Burkholderiales; family Burkholderiaceae_C; genus Rubrivivax. Next base: position 1,727 of record JBIJAP010000286.1, on the reverse strand, counting down.
CACCGCCGAACTGCTGCACGAACTCCGCCAGCCGCGGCGCGGCGATGCGTGTCTCTTGTCCGCAGGCCGGGCAGAACGACGGCGCGGATCGGGCAGCGCAAGCGCGGCAGCGTCAGCCGCTGCCGGCGCGGTCAGATCAGCTCTTCCATCGTCAGCAGCCGGTAGTGCACCGCCAGCGTCGCGCCTCCGTCGCGGGCGATGGCGGCCGCTTGCACGGCCTGCGGGTTGTCGTCCACCTTCACCAGGCACCAACCGTAGCCCTGCTGCGACAGCTCGACGTAACGCCTCAGCAGGGTGACTTCATGGCCAAAGTCGGCCAGCGGGCCCGGGTCGTCGGTCATGGCCCGCAACTGCGACAGGCTCTCGCCCGGGTTGAAGCGCAGCACCTGGGCGTCGGTCCAGCCGGCACTGTGCAGCGACTGCTCCAGCGTGTCGGCCAGCGCCGGGCTCGGCAGTCCCACCATCAGCCAGCCCACGGGCTTGAAGAGACCGAACCATGTGGGCACGTCGCCGATGGTCGGCGACTCCAGTTCAGGGGCGTCGTGTACGGCGTCGTTGATCATGGCGCGGCCTCAGCCCTGAGGCTCGCTGAGGAACAGCTCGACGCGCCGGTTGCGCGCGCGGCCGGCTTCGCTGCCGTTGTCGGCCAGCGGCTCGCGCGAGCCGCGGCCGACCACGTCCATGCGGCTGGCCGGCACGCCACGGTCCTGCAGGTGATCGCGCACCGAGCGTGCCCGCTCCTGCGACAGCGGGTCGTTGATGGCATCGCTGCCGGTGCTGTCGGTGTGGCCGATGATGCGCACCTGCATGCTGCCGTCCAGGCCCTCGGCGAAACGGTCGAGCACGCGGCCGGTGCCGGGCTGCAGCATGGCGCTGCCGGTGGCGAAGCTGAGGTCGGCGGGCACGTTCACGCGCAGCCGGTTGTCGGCCGTGCGCGCGACTTCGATGCCGGTGCCGGCGGTGGCGGCCTCGAGATCCTTGCGCTTGTCTTCCATGCGCTTGGACCACAGGTTGCCGGCAATGGCGCCCAGTGCGCCACCGATCACCGCGCTGCGACCAGCATTGCCGCCGGTGACGCCGCCGAGCACCGCGCCGGCCACAGCACCTACGCCGGCGCCCTGGGCCGTGCCCGTCTGGCGGGCACTCATGTTCTCGCAACCCGCGAGCGCCACGCCAACCAGCAGAACTGCGGCGAGGCGAAGCGGAATCTGCAGGCGTGTGACCGTGCGCTTGACGCGGTGGAAGCCCGGGTGAGGGGACGGCTGCGATCGGTGAATGTGGTTCATGGGGTCTCCGGCTTCGAGCGCGGATGGCTCGGAAACACCCTTGTAGCCACCGGCCAGCAGCTTGTCTGGCCGCTGTCGCACACAGCGCGGCGGGGCTTGGTGCCCGCCGGTCTGCGGCTCAGTGCGCTACAGCCACACCCACAGCTGGCGCAGCCAGCCGGGGGCTCGAAAGCGCGACGGGCGATAGTGTTGGCGCAGGCCGGGGGCGTGAGGCAAGTGGGACATGGCGGGCTCCTGAGATAGACAACTGTATATTCATAAGGGGTATCCAATTAGCTCCACAGAAGCCAGAATACTGGATGCCCATCCAGTTATCCTATCCGCTCTTTGCCTGCTTGGGTAGCGCTGCGACCACGTCGTTGTAGGTCATTGGATCGGTCATCACCGCTTGCTGCAGCAGCCGGTAGAACAGCATCCCGCGCGAGCCCGAAGTGCGGCGGT
>JBIJAP010000017.1:0-17713 GCA_044345715.1 Rubrivivax sp. | reverse complement strand
GCTGAGCAGCGCCATGCGGGCTTCGTACTTGTCGGCCTTGAGCTTGCCCTTCTTGACCTGCGCCTCGTAGTTCTTGCGGATGGTGGCCAAGCCGCGGTCGAGCGCGTCCGGCTTCATCTCGAGCATGACCACCGGGATCCCGGCGTTGAGGAAGTTCATGCTGATGCCGCCGCCCATGGTGCCGGCGCCGATGACGGCCACCTTGGCTACTGCGCGCTGCGGCGTGTCTTCCGGCACGTCGGGGATCTTGCTCGCCGCACGCTCGCCAAAGAAGGCATGGCGCAGCGCCTTGCACTCGGGCGTCATCATCAGCGCGATGAAGGTCTCGCGCTCGTCGGCCATGCCGGCGTCGAAGCCCTTGGTGATGCTGGCCTGCACGGCGTCCACGCACTTGGCCGGTGCGGGGAAGTTCTTCGCCATGCCCTTGACCATGTTGCGCGCGAACTGGAAGTAGGCGTCCGGGTTCGGGTGGCTCACCTTCAGGTCGCGCACGCGCACACGCGGCTCGTTGGCCTTGGCCGCGGCCAGCGCGACGGCGGCGTCGACCACGCTGCTGCCCGCAGGCACGATCTGGTCGAACAGCTTCTGGCCCGGCAGGCTGGCGAGCAGATCGCTCTTGACGGGGTCACCGCTGACGATGATGTTGAGCGCCGTCTCCACACCCAGCACGCGCGGCAGGCGCTGCGTGCCGCCGGCACCGGGGATGAGGCCGATCTTCACCTCGGGCAGCGCCACGTCCATGCCGGCCGCGGCCAGCCGGTAGTGGCAGCCGAGCGCCAGCTCGAGGCCGCCGCCCATGCAGGTGCCGTTGATGGCGGCCACCACGGGCTTTGGGCAGTCTTCGAGCAGCTTGATCAGGCTCAGCAAGTTGGGTTCGGCGATGGCCTTGGGACTGCCGAACTCCTTGATGTCGGCGCCGCCTGAGAAGGCCTTGCCCCCGCCAGTGATGACGATGGCCAGCACGGCGGCATCCGCCACCGCACGCTCCACGCCAGCGGCAATGCCGGTGCGGGTGTCATAGCCCAGGCCGTTGACCGGGGGGTTGTCGAGCGTGATCACGGCCACCTGGCCGCGGACTTCGTAACGGGCACCCATGGCGTCTCCTCTGATGGCCTCGAGAGGCAGAGAAAAGTGAACGATCGTTCTATTCTAGAAGTCGACCGAGCCGAGGATGTGTCCCCCCGGTGACGGCAAGCCTGCACCGCAAGCCGCGGCGCAGCCTACACCTCCAGCCATTCCTTACGGATGTAGCTGTTGGCCCGCAGGTCGGCCGGCGTGCCCTCGAAGACGATCTGTCCATGGCCCATCACGAGGCAGCGGTCGGCCACCTCCAGCGCGATCGTGAGCTTTTGCTCCACCAGCAGCACGCTGATGCCGCGCCGCTTGAGCTCTCGCAGGTACTCGGCCACCAGTTCCACGATCTTGGGCGCCAAACCTTCGGTGGGCTCGTCGATCATGATCAGCGCCGGATCGCCCATCAGCGTGCGGCACAGCGTCAGCATCTGCTGCTCGCCGCCGCTCAGCACGCCGGCCTCGGTGTACTGCCGCTCCTTCAGGCGCGGGAACATCTTGTACATGTCGTCGAAGCCCCAGCGGCCGTCCTTCTGCCCGCTCTTCTGACCCAGCATCAGGTTCTGGTGCACGGTGAGCGTCGGGAAGATGTCCCGGTTCTCGGGCACGTAGCCGATGCCGGCGTGGGCAATCTCGAAGGCCTTGCGGCCCATCAGCTCCTGGCCCTTGAACTGCACCGAGCCCTGCAGGTCCACCAGGCCCATCACGGCCTTCACGGTGGTGCTACGACCACTGCCGTTGCGGCCGAGCAGCGCCACGATCTCGCCCTCGCGCACCTCGAAGTTCACGCCATGCAGCACATGGCTCTTGCCGTAGTAGGCGTGGAGTTTGTCGACCTTGAGCATCAGTGGGCGCCTGCCGCTTGTTGATCTGCCAGCACGCTGCCCAGGTAGGCCTCCTGCACGCGCTCGTTGGCACGCACGCGCTCGGGCGTGTCGAAGGCGATGACCTCGCCGTACACCAGCACCGCAATCTTGTCGGCCAGGCCGAAGACCACGCCCATGTCGTGCTCCACCGTCAGCAGCGTCTTGCCCACCGTGACCTCGCGGATCAGGTTGACGAAGCGGGCCGTTTCGCTCTTGCTCATGCCGGCAGTGGGCTCGTCGAGCAGGATCACCTGCGCGCCGCCGGCGATGGTGATGCCGATCTCCAGCGCGCGCTGCTCGGCGTATGTCAGATTCATGGCCTGCACGTCGCGCCGTTTGTGCAGCTTGATCATCTCCATCACTTCCTCGGCGCGGTCGTTGGCGTCGCGCGCGTCGGCGAGGAACTTCCAGAACGAGTACTTGTAGCCCTTGCTCCAGAGCACGGCGCAGCGCAGGTTCTCGAACACCGTCAGCCGCGTGAACAGGTTGCTCACCTGGAAGCTGCGCGCCAGGCCCAGGCGGTTGATCTCGTAAGGCTTCAGACCATCGAGCTTGCGGCCGGCGAGCAGGATGTCGCCGCTGGTGCTGCCGAAGCGGCCGCTGATCAGGTTGAACAGCGTGCTCTTGCCGGCGCCGTTGGGGCCGATCACGGCGACGCGCTCGCCGGGGCGCACCTGCAAGTTGGCGCCGCGGATGATCTCAGTCTTGCCGAAGCTCTTGCGCACGTCGCGCAGCTCGAGCGCGAATTCGGAGGGGGTCGAGCTCACAGGGCAGCCTCCCGGCGCTTCACTTCCTTCTCGATCCACTCCTGGATCTCGCCCCATTCGCGCACGAACTGCCGGCGCGTGAGCTCGAACATCGCCACACCCACCACCAGCACGAAAGCGGCACCGAACCAGCTGTCCAGATCCTTGGCATTGAGCGTGGCACCCATGAACTTGAGCTCCGGCCCGAGGGCCTGGTTCAGCTGCAGGTGGTAGACCATCTCGATCATCGCGCCCGAGCCCGCCAGCACGACGAAGGCCGTACCGGCCAGCGCCAGATAGCTGCCCATCAGCGGCCTCAGCTTGCCGAACGAGGCCACGCGCAGGTGCATCATGATCAGGCTGGAGATGCCGCCCGGCGCGTACATCACCATGAAGGTGAAGACCACGCCCAGGTACAGCAGCCAGGCCTGCGTCAGCTCGGACAGCAGCACCAGCGCCAGCACCATCAGCACGGCGCCGATGATGGGGCCGAAGAAGAAGATCGCGCCGCCGAGGAAGGTGAACAGCAGGAACGCGCCCGAGCGCGCCGCGTTCACCACTTCGCTCGTCACGATCTCGAAGTTCAGTGCCGCCAGGCCGCCCGAGATGCCCATGAAGACGCCGCTCGCGATGAACGCGATGTAGCGCACGATCTGCGTGTTGTAGCCCACGAACTCCACGCGCTCGGGGTTGTCGCGCACAGCGTTGAGCATGCGGCCCAGCGGCGTGCGCGTGAAGGCGAACATGGCCACCGTGCAGACGAAGGTGTAGATCGCGATCAGGTAGTAGAGCTGGATCTGCGGCCCGAAGGTCACGCCCAGGAAAGGCTGCCCGGCGACGCGGTTGCCGCTGATGCCGCCTTCGCCGCCGAAGAAGCCCGGGAACATCAGCGACATCGCCCAGACGAGTTCGCCCACGCCGAGGGTGATCATCGCGAACGGCGTGCCGGCCTTCTTGGTGGTGACGTAGCCCAGCAGCACCGCGAACAGCGCGCCAAAAGCGCCCGCCACCAGCGGAATGGCGCTCACCGGCAGCACGATCGAGCCCTTGCTGATGAGGTTGAGTGTGTGGATCGCGAAGAACGAGCCCAGGCCCGAGTACACCGCGTGGCCGAAGCTGAGCATGCCGCCCTGGCCGAGCAGCATGTTGAAGGCCAGGCAGGCGATGATCGCGATGCCCATCTGCGACAGCATGGTCAGCGACAGGCTGCTTGTGAACATCAGCGGCGCGACCAGCATCACCAGGGCGTACAGCCCCCAGACGATCCAGCGGCCGACGTTGTAGGGCCTGAAACGGTAGACGTTGCCTTTGTGATGCATGGCGGGGTGGGCTGGAACTCAGCCTTCGCGTGTGCCGAACAGGCCTTTTGGCCTGAAGATCAGGATCAGCACCAGCAGCAGGTAGGGCAGGATGGCGGCGACCTGGCTCATCTTGACGCTCCACACCGCGTAGCCGAAGGTCTCAGGGGTGACCACCATGCCCACGAACTTCAGGCCGTCTGCAATGGAGCGGTCGCTGCCCACCGCAAAGCTCTCGATCAACCCCAGGCCCACGCTGGCCACGAAGGCCCCGGCCAGCGAGCCCATGCCGCCGATCACGATGACGGCGAACACCACCGCGCCCACCGCCAACGCCATGCTGGGTTCGGTGACCCGCAGCGCGCCGCCGATCACCCCGGCCAGCGCGGCCAGCGCCGTGCCGCCGCCGAACACGCCCATGAAGACCCGCGGCACGTTGTGGCCGAGCGCCTCGACCGCATCGGGGTGCGTCAGCGCGGCCTGGATCACGAGGCCGATGCGGGTGCGCGTGAGCAGCAGCCACACCGCCACGAGCATGGCAATGGCCACGCCCATGCCAAAGGCACGGAATGCCGGGAAGGTGGTGCAGATGGCCCCGGCCACCTCTTTGCACAGCGGCGGCGGCGATCCCCAAGCCAGGCTCAGCGCGTCCGGCAGCTGCACGATGGTGAACAGCGGGCCCTGCAACGAGGGCGGCGGCCGGAAGTCCACAGCCTGGCGACCCCAGATCAGCTGCACCAGCTCCAGCAGGATGTAGCTCAAGCCGAAGGTGATGAGCAGTTCGGGCACGTGCCCGAACTTGTGCACTTTGCGCAAGGCAAAGCGCTCGAAAGCCGCGCCCATCAGGCCCACGATGGGTGGCGCCAGCAGCAGCCCCCACCAGAAGCCCACCACCTGCGTGATGCTGTAGGCGACGTACGCACCCACCATGTAGAAGCTGGCGTGCGCGAAGTTGAGCACGCCCATCATGCTGAAAATGAGCGTCAGCCCCGAGGCCAGCATGAACAGCAGCAGGCCGACCGACAGGCCGTTCAGAACGGAGATGAGAAAGTAGCTGGCGTCCATGGCTCGGTCGGCTGCCCACAAGACAAGCGGCGCCGGGGCAGCGGCGCCGCTTGACGGATACGCTGCTCAGGGCAGCATCAGGGTCGCTTCATCTGGCAGCTGGTGGGCGTGCTGGCCACGAACGAGGGGATGGCCTTGACCGCCCCGAAGTTGAAGCCGGTGTTCTCGACGCTGTAGGGGTTCTTGGCGTCGGCCTTGCGCCACTCGGAAATGACCATCGGCTGCTGCAGCTGGTGGTCGGCACGGCGCATTTCGACCTCGCCGTTGAAGCCCATGAACTTGATGCCGCTCATGGCCTTGGCCACGGCCACCGGGTCCACCGACTTGGCTGCGGCCATGCCGGCCGCCAGCATGGCGATGCCGTTGTACGTCTGGCCGGTGTACCAGTCGTCGTTGAACTTGGCCTTGTACTCGTTCTGCCAGGTGCGCACGGTGCCGGCCATCGAGTTGTCGAGGATGCCGACCTGGCGCACCTTGCCGCCCACGCCCGAGGCCAGGGCCGTGGGCGTGCCGCTGACGCCGGCGTAGTAGGTGTAGAAGTTGGCGTTCAGGCCGGCGTCCTTGGCGGCCTTCACCAGCAAGGCCAGATCCTGGCCCCAGTTGCCGGTAACGATGCTGTCGGCGCCAGCGGCCTTGATCTTGGCCACGAAGGGCGCGAAGTCCTTCACCTGGCCCAGCGGGTGCAGGTCGTCGCCGACGATCTTGATGTCGGGCCGCTTGCGCGCGATGGTGTCCTTGAAGTAGCGGCTGACCTGCTGGCCGTGCGCGTAGTTTTGGTTGATCAGGTAGACGTTCTTGATCTCCGGCTGGTCCTTCATGTAGCTCGTCAGCGCTTCCATCTTCATGGAGGTGTCGGCGTCAAGGCGGAAGTGCCAGAACGAGCACTTGCTGTTGGTCAGGTCGGGGTCCACCGCGGCGTAGTTGAGGTAGACAACCTCCTTGCCCGGGTTGCGCTCGTTGTGCTTGGTGACGGCGTCGCTGATCGCGCCTGCCGCACCCGAGCCGTTGCCCTGGGTGACGTAGCGGATGCCCTGATCCATGGCGGCCTTCAGGACCGTCAGGCTTTCCTGCGGGGAACCCTTGTTGTCGAAGGGGACGATCTCGAACTTCACGCCTGCGGCGTTCTTCTTGTTGAACTGCTCGGCGCTGAACTGCCAGCCCTTGAGCTGGTTCTGGCCGACGTTGGCGAACGGGCCGGACAGCGGGTCGATGAACGCGATCTTGACCGTCTGGCCGGCCTGCGCGAACACGAGCCCCGTGCTCAGCAGGGCGGTGGCGGCCACCGATGCACCGAACAGGCGGCGCTTGAAAAACTGGGGCATGAGATGTCTCCTTGGAATTCGGTGCATGGGGAACGCGCCGGAAGGTAACGGATGCAGCCGTCTCTGCCCCTCGGGACTCTCCCGCAGTGTTGTCGCCAGCGGGACAGCTTGACGCCAACAAGGCCTTGTCGCGGGGCGGACAATCCGCCTCCACACAAACCCCCGAACACCATGAGTTCCGCCCACGATCACGACGACCCCCGCTACCCCGTGCGCAAGTCCGACGCCGAGTGGCGCGAGCAGCTCGACCCCATGCAGTACCAGGTGGCGCGCCACGCCGCCACCGAGCGCGCCTTCACCGGCCGCTTCTGGGACCACTGGGAAGACGGTCTGTACCGCTGCGTCGGCTGCGGCACGGTGCTGTTTGAAAGCGACACCAAGTTCGACGCCGGCTGCGGCTGGCCGAGTTACCACACGGCCGCTGGGGCCGATGTGATCGAGCGTGTGGTCGACAAGACCCACGGCATGGTGCGTGTCGAGGTGCGCTGCCGCAGCTGCGGCACGCACCTCGGCCACGTGTTCCCCGACGGCCCCGAGCCCACTGGCGAGCGCTACTGCATCAACTCCGCGGCCATCGACTTCGCGCCCAGCGACAGCGGCGAGACGCGCCTGTGACAACCGTCATGACCGCCGATGCAGTGGCCGCGCGGCTGCAGGCGGCACTGGCCCCCGAGCAGCTGGTGGTCGAAGACGACAGCCACCAGCACGCCGGCCACGCCGGTGCCCGCGAAGGCCGGCATTTCAGCGTGCAGATCCGCAGCGCGCGCTTCGCCGGGCTGTCCCGCTTGGCCCGGCATCGGCTCGTTTATGATGCCCTCGGCCCTTTGGCGGGGCAGGGTATTCACGCCCTCGCGCTGGTCACCCGGGCGCCGGGCGAAGACTGAACTTCGCGCCGCCGCCGCGGTCTCACGCCGCGTCAACTTCCTCCCAACTCCCCGCATCCATGCTGCTCAAACCCTTCGCCGCCGGCGCGCTCGTGCTTGCCTTCATCCTGCCCGCCGCGATGCCTGCCTGGTCGCAGAACATCGCCATCGTCAACGGCAAGCCGGTGCCGAAGTCGCGCATGGACACGCTGCTGCTGCAGGCCACGCGCAGCGGCCAGGCCGTGACACCCGAGATGGAGCAGCAGGCCCGCGACCAACTGGTGCTGCGCGAGATCTTTGCCCAAGAGGCCGAAAAGCGCGGCATTGCCGCCAGCCGCGAGTTCCGCGCCCAGATGGAGCTGGCACGCCAGAGCCTGCTGATCCGCGAGCTGTTCGAGGACCACAAGCGCAAGAACCCGGTCACCGACGCCACCGCGAAGGTGGAGTACGACAAGTTCAAGGCGCAGGCCACGGGCACCGAATACCGCGCGCGCCACATCCTCGTCGAACAGGAGGCCGAGGCCAAGGCGCTGATCGCGCAGATCAAGGGCGGCGCGAGCTTCGAAGACCTGGCCAAGAAGCACAGCAAGGACCCAGGCTCGGGCGCCAACGGTGGCGATCTCGACTTCGCCAAACCCGATAGCTACGTGCCCGAGTTCGGCCAGGCCCTGACCAAGCTGCAGAAGGGCCAGATGACCGACCCCCCGGTGAAGAGCCAGTTCGGCTGGCACATCATCAAGCTCGAAGACACGCGCGAGGCCGCGTTCCCGGCCTTCGACGACGTGAAGGGCCAGATCAAGCAGCGCCTGGAGCAGGTGCAGGCGCAGACCTTCCAGGACGATCTGCGCAAGCGCGCCAAGACGGACTACAAGTTTGACGGCCCCCAGGCTCGCTAGCGCTCGCCACCCCCCGAGGGGGCTCAGGCAGCGGCCCGGCGGAGCCGGTTCCGCGCCTGCCACCTGATGGGCGGCCGGCTTCGCGGCCGCGCTTGCTTCAGGGCAGCAACACCGTCGACCCCGTCGTCTTGCGCGCCTCCAGGTCGCGGTGCGCCTGCGCCGCATCAGCCAGCGGATAGCGCTGGTCGATGCGGATCTGCACCGCGCCGCTGCCCACCACCGCAAACAGGTCGTCGGCCATCGCCTGCGTGGCCTCGCGCGTGGCGATGTGCGTGAAGAGGGTCTGCCGCGTCACGTAGATCGAGCCCTTCGGCCCCAGGCTGCCGGGCGCAAACGGTGGCACCGGTCCGCTGGCGTTGCCGAAGCTGGCCATCAGGCCAAAGGGCCGCAGGCAGTTCAGGCTGCCTTCCCAGGTGTCCTTGCCCACCGAGTCGTACACCACCTTCACGCCGCGGCCACCGGTGATGTCCTTGACGCGCGCCACGAAGTCCTCGCGGCCGTAGTCGATCATGTGCGCCGCGCCGTGCGCCCGCGCCAGCTCGCACTTGGCGGCGCTGCCGGCGGTGCCGATAAGCTGCAGGCCCAGTTCCCGCGCCCACTGGCAGGCGCTCAGGCCCACACCGCCGGCGGCGGCATGGAAGAGCACGAAGTCGCCCGCCTCCAGGCCCTCGACCGGCCGCGTCTTCTTCAGCAGGTACTGCGCCGTCAGGCCCTTGAGCATCATGCCGGCGGCGGTGTCGAAGGCAATGCCGTCGGGCAGCTTCACCACGTTCTTCGCCGGCATCACGCGCGCCTCGCTGTAGCTGCCGGGCGGGTTGCTGGCGTAGGCCGCGCGGTCGCCGGCCCTCAGGTGCGTGACGCCCTCGCCCACGGCCTCGACGATGCCGGCGCCTTCCATGCCCAGCGTCAGCGGCAGCGGGTTGGCGTACAGGCCGGTGCGCTGGTAGACGTCGATGAAGTTCAGGCCGCAGGCCTGGTGGCGGATGCGGATCTCGCCCTGGCCGGGTTCGCCCACAGCAAGGTCGACGAGTTGCATCTGCTCGGGGCCGCCGAAGGCAGTGATCTGGATGGCGCGGGGCATGGGGAGGTCTCCTCTGGGTTCGATGGGCGCGAGGTTACGACAGCCTCCCGCGGCGTGCATCGGCGCGCCGGCATGGCACGATCGGCCGCTGCAGCCCCATGAAGCGCCTCACCCACGCCCCGAACCTTGCCCTGGCCACGCTGTGGGCCGACATGCTGGCCGCCGAGGGCGTGCCCTGCCGCGTGCTGCGCGCCCACATCTGCGCCATCGCGGGCGAGGTCCCGCCCGACCAGAGCCAGCCCGAGATCTGGGTGCTCGACAACGCCGAGCTCGAACGCGCGCGCCAGCTGCTCGACGAACTGCGCCATGCGCCGCACCAGCACTGGGCCTGCCCCGGCTGCCAGGAGATCATCGACGGGCCCTTTGCGCAATGCTGGAACTGCGGCACGGTGATGCCACCGCTCGCGGCGGGCTGAAGGCCGATGTCCCTGACACCCCGCCTGGCCCTGCTGATGACGCTGCCGCCGCTGCTGTGGGCGGGCAACGCCGTCGTCGGCCGCCTGATGGCCGACAGCGTGCCGCCGCTGACGCTGAACCTGCTGCGCTGGCTGCTGACGGCGCTGATCCTGCTGCCTCTTGCGTGGCGGGCGCTGCGGCCGGTGTCGGCGCTGCGCGAGCGCTGGGGCTACCTGTTCGCCGTCGGCCTTCTCGGCGTGGGCGCCTTCAACTCGCTGCAGTACCTGGCGCTCGTGACCTCCAGCCCGATCAACGTCACGCTGGTGGCATCCAGCCTGCCGGTGTGGATGCTGGCCGTGGGCGCGCTGGCCTACGGCGTGCGGCCCACGCGCCGGCAAGTGCTGGGCGCCCTGCTCGGCCTGGTTGGCGTGGGGCTGGTCATCGGCCGCGGCTCGTGGCAGACGCTGCTAGCGGTGCGCTTCGTGCCCGGCGACCTGCTCATCCTGGTGGCCATCATCGGCTGGGCCTTCTACAGCTGGCTGCTGGCGCGGCCGCCGGCACACATGCAGGGCGCGAACCGCCCGCCCTGGGACTGGGCCGGCTTCCTGCTGGTGCAGACGCTGTTCGGCCTGGTGGCGGCCTCGGTCTTCACGGCCGGTGAACAGGCGTTAGGCGCGGCGCCCATCCAGTGGAGCTGGGGGGTGGTGGCGGCGCTGCTGTACGTGTCGCTGGGCGCCAGCATCGCCGCCTACCGCTGCTGGGGCCTGGGCGTGGCCGAAGGCGGGCCGGCGCTGGCGGCCTTCTTCAACAACCTCACGCCGCTGTTTGCGGCGCTGCTGTCGACGCTGGTGCTCGGCGAAGCGCCGCAGCCTTACCACGCGGTGGCCTTCGTGCTCATCGTCGGCGGCATCGCGGTGAGCCTGCAGCGCCCGTTGCGCTGAAGGGCTGGCGAGGCCTGCGTTCGCGGGGTCGGCCGGTCGCCAGCCCCCTGCCCCGCACGCGCAGGTGCTCCAATCGCGAGCTGTGAGCGACGCGACTCCCGATACGAGCCCGGCACCGTGGCGCATCGAGCTGCTGGGGCAGGTTCGCGCCAGCCGAGGCTCCCAGGTGATCACGCGCTTTGGCGGGCGCAAGATCACCGCGCTGCTCGGGCGGCTGGCCCTGCACCCGCGGCGCCAGGCCTCCCGCGAAGAGCTGGTCGACCTGCTGTGGCCCGACGCCGACCTGACCACCGGGCGCAACCGCCTCCGGCAAGTCTTGTTCGCGCTGCGCCAGTTGCTAGAGCCCCCGGGCGCACCGCCGGTGCTGCAGGTCGACCACGTCGGCGTGGCCCTGCTGCCCGGGGCCGTGCGCTGCGACGTGGCCGAGTTCGAGGCCTGCGTGCATGCACGCGACTGGGCGCAGGCACGCCAGCTCTACGTCGGCGAGCTGATGCCCGGGCACTACGAAGGCTGGATCGACGACGAGCGGCAGCGCCTGGCCGAACTGGCGGAGCGGGTCGAGGCACAGGTCCTCTCGGCCCTGGCCAGCGCGCCATCGCCCGAGCCGGCATCGCTGCCGTCCTCGACACTGCCGTGCTACTTGACACCCTTCTTCGGCCGCGAGCTCGAGCTGGCCGGGTTGTCGCAAGGCCTGCAGTCGCACCGGCTCTTCACGCTGACCGGGCCCGGCGGCACGGGCAAGACGCGCCTGGCCGCCGAACTGGCCCGGCGCGAGCAGGCGCACTTCGACACGGTGGCCTTCGTGGCGCTGGCCGACTGCCGCCGTGGCGACGAACTGCCGACCCGGCTGCGCACGGCGCTGCAGCTGCCGCCGGGCGCGGACGACGTGCTCGGGCAGGTCGGCCTGCGCCTGCAGGGCCGCCGGGCGCTGCTGGTGCTGGACAACTTCGAGCAGCTCGTGGCCGAGGGTGGCGTGCCCGTCGTCGCCCAGTTGCTGGGCCAGCTGCTGGGGCTGCATCTGCTGCTCAGCTCGCGCCGCCGGCTCGGGCTGGCCGGCGAGCGCTGCCACGAGGTGCTGCCATTGCCGCTGCCTGCGGACGACGACGACCTCGCGACACTGGCGGCGAACCCCGCCGTGGCCCTGTTCGTCGACCGCGCGCAGGCCGCGCGTGCCGGACTGCGCCTGGAGGGCCACAACCGTGCCGACGTGCTGGCGCTGTGCACCGCGCTTCAGGGCGTGCCGCTGGCGCTGGAACTGGCGGCCTCGCGCGCGCACACCCTGTCGTTCGCCGACATGCGCCGGCAACTCGAGGCCCGTCTCGGCACCTCGCCGAGGCCGTCCGCGCCCACCACCCGCGAGCCGTCGGCCCTGGCACGGCATGCCTCGCTCGACGCGGCCCTGCAGTGGAGCTGGCAGCTGCTCACGCGGCCGCAGCAGCGCGCGCTGGCGGCGCTGTCGGTGTTCCGCGAAGGCTTCACCGCCGATGCCGCGGCGGCCGTGTGGGCCGAGCGCGACGCCAGCGAGATGCTGGCGCGGCTGGTGGGCGATTCGCTGGTGCGGGCCGAACCCGGCACCGACGGGCCGATGCGCCATCAGCTCTACGAGATGGTGCGCGAGTTCGCTGCCGGCCAGCTGGCGGCCGACGAGCGCCTGCACGCGCGCCAGCGCCACCGCGCCTGGATGCTGCAGCACGTGAGCCGGGCTGCCGCCCTGCCCGCGGCGGACGAGCCCAACCTGCTCGAAGCCCTGGCCAGTGCCGTGGCCGACGGCCAGCCCCGCCAGGTGCTGACGCTCAGCCTGGCCACCGCCGGCCACTGGGAGCGCCGCGGCACGGGCCCCGAGCTGCGCCGGCTGTGGCTGGCCGCGCTGCAGGCCTTGCCCGGCCAAAGCACCGATGGCCCCGCCGAGCCCGATCTGGAACTGCATGCCGCCCGCTGCCTGTTCGCGCGGCGGCTCTACGACGCCGGTGACACCGAGGCCGCACGCCAGCTGGCCGACGACGCGGTGGCGCAGGCGGGGGCCGACCGCGAGCGCCTCGCCCAGGCGCTGGCCGTGCAGCTGCGCCTGCGCTGGAAGAGCCAGCCGCGCCACGACGACGGACTCTCGGCCGCGCTGCGCGGGGCACTCGAACTCACCCACCCGGAAGGCGACCGCCGCACCCGCGCCGAACTGCTGAACCTGCTGGGCGAAGTCATGGTGCAAGGGCAGCAGGACGCCGAGGCCGCGCTTACCTTCTACGACGAGGCGCGGGCCCTGTACGAGGCCCTGGGCGAGGTGCGCCAGGCCTGGGACGTGCGCCTGGGCCAGGGCATCTGCGCCCAGGTCCAAGGCCGCTACGACGACGCCGTGGCCCTGCACGGCGCGGTGGCGCGGGCGGCCGAGCGGCTGGACGACCCGCTGCTGCTCATCGACGCCTGCAACAACCTCGCTGTGGCCTGCACGCTGGCGCGGCGCTGGGAGGACGCCGTGCACCACGGCCGCCGCCAGCTGCAACTGGCCACACGGCGCTACTCACGCTACATGCAGCTGATGGCGCTGTGGAACCTGGCGCGGCCACTGGTACGCAGCGCCCAGGTCGAGCAGGCCACCCTGGTGCTGGCCTGCTGCGTGCGCGAATGGCAGGCGCACTACGCGCCGCTGACGCCCCGCGACTGGCGCTACGTGCGCACCGTGCGTCGGCTGTCCGAGCGCCTGCGGGGCACCGTGCCCACCGAGTTGGCCTGGGCCGAGGGCCAGGGCCTGTCGCTGACCGAAGCCGTGGCCCTGGCCCTGCGCGGCTAACGATCTCCAGACGGCGCGCGGCCAAGCTCTCGATGCGGTGTTCCTGCCGCAGAACCCCGAGGAGAGATGTCCGATGAGCGCGCCCAGCTTCCATGCACCCCTGCCCCGGCCCGGGCTCGTCACCGTGGCGGCAGCCGCCTTGCTGCTCGGCGCCTGTGGCGGTGGCGGCGGTGGTGGCGATGACGGCGGCGCCCGCCCCGCGGTGACGGTAGGGCCGACGCTGAACTTCAGCCCCTTGAGCAACGTCAGCTGTGCCGACGGGCTGGTCATCCAGATCAATCCCGGCTTCCCGCAGCCGTTCGCGTTTCAGGGTGCCGGTTCGTGCGCGGTACTCACGGTGTCGGCCGGTGCCGCCGCTGGCCAGCCGGTGATGCAGCCTTCGGGGCCGGGCCGCGTGACGACCGCCACCGTGCGGGTGGGCAGCGTGACCGGCCCGATGCGCTTCCTGCGCATGCGGGCGAGCTTCCAGAACGGCTTCGGGGCCTTCTGCTGTTCGGTCGAGCAGATCGGCGCCACGTTCACGCCCCAGGCCAATGCCGACACGACCGTGGCACTGAACTTCACGATGGGCTGGACGCCACTGCCGCCGCCCACCGACACCGTCACCATCGCCTTCAACGACCGCATCGCGCTGCAGGTGCTGGCGCCCAACGTGCCGATTCCGGGCATCTGGCGCCAGAACGGCGGGCAGGAGCCGTTCCTCAACACCGAGCTGTGGCAGGCGCTGCCGCTGCCAGGGCAGAACCAGCGCGGCGTGGGCAGCTACAGCGGCTTCATGCCGGCGTTCAACTTCCAGTTCGTGCCGGGCTAGGCAATCGAAGAGCAGCGCTCAGCCTGGATGCACGAGAGCACGGGCCAGCGGTGACGGATCTGCCAAGCAGGCCCGTTTGCCGTCGCCACGCTGGACACCGACAACACCAGCGCCTGAGGCAGCCCTGCGCGCGCCAGACCCTGGGTCCAACCCGCTGAGAGCTGCACCGCAGGCTGGGGTGAGGAATCAAGGCGGAAGCGGTCTCAGCCATCGCCTGGACCGGTCACGATTGGCAACCCGGGTGGCCGGCTCGGACGAGCGACTGTCGATGCACCACCACCACCGGCCGGCCGTCGCGCGGGTCGGTCAGCGTATCGGCCTCCACGCCAAAGACCTCGCGCAACAGCGGCGCCTGCAGCGCCTGCAGCGGCGGCAGCGCCGCGAGCAGCCGGCCGCCCTTCAGCAGGGCGATGCGGTCGGCATGCCTGGCGGCCAGGTTCAGGTCGTGCAGCACGGCCACGACGGCGGTGCCACCTGCGCGCATGCGCTCGGCCAGGGCCAGTACCGACTGTTGCTGCGCCAGGTCGAGCGCCGACGTGGGTTCGTCCAGCAGCAGCAGCGCGGGCGCCTCGGGCGCCCAGATCTGCGCGGCCACGCGAGCGAACTGCACCCGTTGGCGCTCGCCGCCGGAAAGCTGCAGATAGGAGCGCTCCGCGAAGCCCTGCAGGGCCAGCGCGTCCAGCACGGTGTCCACCACCTGCCGATCGACCCGAGCGCCCGCGCCGCGGTGGGGCAGCCGGCCCAGTTCGACCACCTGGCGCACGGTGAAGGCAAAGTTCAGCTGCGGCTGCTGCGTCATCACCGCCAGCCGCCGTGCCAAGGCCTCGCGAGGCCATTGCTTGCGCAGCCGCCCCGCGAAATGGACTCCTCCCTCGCTCGGCCACTCACCGGTGATGGCGCGCAGCAGCGTGCTCTTGCCTGCACCGTTGGGCCCGACCACGGCCACGAACTCACCGGGCGCGACTTCCAGGCTCACGGACTGCAGCAAGCTGCGGCCACTGCGGCGCAAGTCCAGGCCCTGGAGCTGCAGCAAGGCCGTCACGCCCAGCCCCCGCTGCGCCGGCGCAGCAGCCACAGGAAGAACGGCGCGCCGAGCAGCGCGGTGAGGATGCCGATGGGCAGCTCGGCCGGCCGCACGGCCGTGCGCGCCACCAGGTCGCCAGCGGTCAGCAGCGTGGCCCCCAACAGCGCAGCCAGCGGCAGCAGCGTGCGGTGGTCAGGCCCGGCCAGCAGCCGCGCCATGTGCGGCGCCACCAGGCCGATGAAGCCGATCACGCCGCACACGGCCACCACCGCGCCGGCGCCGGCCGCCGCCAGCACCACGCTCCAGCGCTTGAGCCGCTCCACGGCCACGCCCAGGTGCAGCGCTTCGCTCTCGCCCAGCAGCAAGGCATTCAAGGGCCGCACCAGGAAGGGCACGACCACCACCACCAGCAAGGCCGCCGGCGACACGCCGGCCAGCGAGCCCCACGTGGCCGCGCCCAGGCTGCCCAGGCTCCAGAACGTGAGGTTGCGCAACTGCTCGTCGGTGGCCAGGTAGGTGAGCAGCCCGATGCCGGCGCCGGTGAGCGCGTTGATGGCGATGCCGCACAGCAGCATCGTCGTCGGGTCCAGCACGCCGTCGCGCCGCGCCAGCGCGAACACCAGCGCCGCGGTGGCCAGCGCGCCGGCAAACGCGGCGGCCGGCAGCGTCCACACGCCCAGCAGCTTCGACAGCCCCGCCAGTACCGTGGCGCCGAGCACGATCACCGACACCGCGCCCAGCGCTGCGCCGGCCGACACGCCGATCAACGCCGGGTCGGCCAGCGGGTTGCGGAACAGCGCCTGCAGCAGCACGCCCGCCGTGGCCAGCAGCGCGCCAGCGAGCAGGCCCTGCAGCACACGCGGCGCGCGCACGTTCCACACGACGGTGCGCATGGCGTCGGTCAAGCTGTCGTCGTGCCAGCCGAACAGCACCGCCAGCACCTGTGCCGGCGGGATGCGCACCGCCCCCGTGCCGATGGCCACCACCGCGGTGGCCAGGCACAACGCCAGCGCGCCCGCGATCAGCAAAGGGCCCTTCACAAGCACCACCCGCTTACGCGAAGAGCTGCGGGTGCAGCTGCCGGCCGAGCAGCCTGATGCCCTCGGGCGTGAGGATGCCCATGCCCTGCAGGTACTGCCCCGGCACCGTGATCAACCGACCGGCCTTGCCGGCCGGCGTGGCCAGCGCGCCCGGGGCGCCCAGGGCCACCGGCACGCCGTCGCGTGCCGCGGTGCCGTCGGGGTTGGTGAGGATGAACTCGGGCGCGGCCTCGACCATCGCCTCCTGGCTCATCACCTTGAACCCTTCGATGCCCTGGGCCACGTTCTCGGCACCTGCCAGCTCCAGCAGCGCCGCCACGTTGGTGCCGCGCCCGCCCACCAGCGTGGGCCGCTGGCCACCAGCCAGGATGAACAGGGCCCGCGGCCGGCGCCGCACCTGCGCCACGCGCGCCGCGGCGTCGGCCATCTCGCGCTGAAAACGCTGCACCAGCGCCTCGCCCTCGGCCGGCTTGCCCAGCACGCCGGCGACGAAACGGATGCGCCGCTCCACGCCGGCGGGTGTCTGATCGCCGTCGATCACGTCCACCCTCACACCGGCGCTGCGCAGCTGCTCCAGCGTCTGCGGCACGGTCCACTCGTTGCTGACGATCACGCGCGTGGGCGACACGGCCAGCATCGGCTCGGCCGAGGTCTGGCGAAAGCCCGGCAGCCGCGGCACGGCGGCCAGCGCGGCGAGGTGATCGGTGCCGCCGCCCACGGCCACCACCTGCGGCGCGCCCCCGAGAGCGACAACGATGTCGGCGATGTAGCTATTGGTGACGATCAGCCGCTCAGGCCGCGCCTGGGCCTGCGCGAACGGAACGGGGGCGAGCAGCGGCAGTGCGGTCAGCGCCTGCAGCGCGCGGCGGCGGGACACGGTGGTGTTGGCCATGGTCATGCGATGGAGGTGGAGGTGAAGAGGCTCTCGGCACGCGCCTGCACCCGCGCGCGCCAGTGGTCGGCGCCTGCGCCCAGCGGCACGAGGCGCAGCTCGCTGCCATCGGCCGTGCGCACGCTCAGGCCGTGCTCGCCGATGTCGTTGACGGCCTGCGCCGCGGCCGGCCGCGCGTGCAGCTTGCACAGCAGGTCGGTGGCGTGCGCAGCCGGTGGCGTGTGCGACACCTTGGCCAGGCTGCCGCGGTAGACGGCCGCCACGCCCGGGCCGGCCATGCCGAGCTCCAGGCCGCCCGGGTGGTCGGCACACAGGATGGCGGCCGTGGCCCAGGCCGCAGCCTGCGTCGCACGCGCGGGCTGCTCGTGGGCCTGGTGCACGCCGGGCAGCAGCAACAGCGGCGGGGCCTCGGCTGCGCCCGGCGTCCAGTGCGCCGTGGGCTCGCGCAGCGCAAAGCGGGCCAGGTGCGGCTGCGCGATCTCGCGGCCGTCCTTGCTCATCAGCTTCTCAACCCCGAGGTCGGGGGCAGGCGTTCGCGGAGAAACGGCTGTGCGGTACAAGGCGAGCGGCGGCGCCGAGGTGACCGACTATCCACTGGTGCGAGCTTGTGCGAGCCCGT
>JBIJAP010000285.1:0-5103 GCA_044345715.1 Rubrivivax sp. | reverse complement strand
GTCGACGACGAAGGGCATGCCTCGCAGCGCAACGTGCTCATCGAGGACGGCATCCTCAAGGGCTACATACAGGACAGCATGAACGCCCGCCTGATGGGCGTGAAGCCCACCGGCAACGGCCGCCGCGAGAGCTACGCCCACCTGCCTATGCCGCGCATGACCAACACCTACATGCTGGCCGGCGGCAAGACCAAGCAAGAGATCATCGCCAGCATCAAGCGCGGCCTCTATGCCACCAACTTCGGCGGCGGCCAGGTCGACATCACGAGCGGCAAGTTCGTGTTCTCGGCCAGCGAGGCCTTCTGGGTCGAGAACGGCAAGATCCTGTACCCGGTGAAGGGCGCCACGCTCATCGGCAACGGCCCCGACGCGATGACGCGCGTGTCCATGATCGGCAACGACCTCGAGCTCGACACCGGCGTCGGCGTCTGCGGCAAGGAAGGCCAGAGCGTGCCGGTGGGCGTGGGCCAGCCGACGCTGCGCATCGAGCGCCTCACCGTGGGCGGCACTGCGTAGATGGAGCCCCCAACCTCGCTCCGCTCGGTACCCCCCGAGGGGGCCGCCCGCCAGCGGCCCGGCGAAGCCGGTTCCGCGGCGGTGGGCTCGGTGGCGCTTGCTGACATCGAGGCTGCAGCAAGTCGGCTGCACGGCCATGTGCTCGACACGCCTTGCGTCGAAAGCCTCACGCTCGGGCAGATCACCGGCTGCCGCGTCTTCCTGAAGTTCGAGAACCTGCAGTTCACAGCCTCGTTCAAGGAGCGCGGCGCGCTCAACAAGCTGGCCACGCTGCTGGCCAGCGGCGAGCAGCCGCGCGGCGTGATCGCGGCCAGCGCCGGCAACCACGCACAGGGCGTGGCGCACCACGCGGCGCGGCTGGGCCTGCGCGCGGTGATCGTGATGCCGCAGCACACGCCGATGGTGAAGGTGGAGCGCACGCGCGGCTTCGGCGCCGAGGTGGTGCTGCACGGCGACGGCTTTGACGCCGCC
Source organism: Rubrivivax sp. (assembly GCA_044345715.1). GTDB lineage: Bacteria > Pseudomonadota > Gammaproteobacteria > Burkholderiales > Burkholderiaceae_C > Rubrivivax. The sequence continues at coordinate 4,116 of JBIJAP010000285.1, read as the reverse complement.
CGCGAGCGCGCGCTGCAGCTGGCCGAAGAGCAGGGCCTCACCTTGGTACACCCCTTTGACGACGCCGCCGTCATCGCCGGCCAGGGCACCATCGGCCTGGAGATGCTGGCGGCGCAGCCCGAGCTCGACACGCTCGTCATCGCGGTGGGTGGCGGCGGGCTCATCAGCGGCATCGCCACCGCGGCGCGGGCGCTCAAGCCCGGCATCCAGCTCGTCGGCGTGCAGACCTCGCGCTTTCCGGCGATGGTCAACGCCGTCAAGGGCACGGCGCACCCGCAGGGCGCCAGCACCATCGCCGAGGGCATTGCGGTGGGCCAGCCAGGGCAGCTGACGCAGGCACTGGTGCGCCAGCATGTCGACGACCTGCTGCTCGTGGATGAAGGCGACATCGAACAGGCCGTGCTCATGCTGCTGGAGATCGAGAAGACTGTCGTCGAGGGCGCCGGTGCCGCCGGCCTGGCGGCGCTGCTCAAGCACCCCGAGCGCTTTGCCGGCCGCCGCGTGGGTCTGGTGCTGTGCGGCGGCAACATCGACCCGCTGCTGCTGGCCAGCATCATCGAACGTGGCATGGTGCGGGCCGGGCGGCTGGCGCGCATCCGCGTCGCCGCGCGCGACACACCCGGCGTGCTGGCGCGCATCACCGCCGTGGTAGCCGAGGCCGGTGCCAACATAGACGAGGTGCACCACCAGCGCGCCTTCAGCACGCTGAGTGCGCAGAACGTCGAGGTCGAGCTGGTGCTGCAGACACGCAACCGGGCGCATGTCGACGAGGTGCTGGCGCGGCTGGCGGCCGCCGGCTTCACGACACCCGCGTACTGACCGCGCACCAAGCGGGCATGATGGGCACCTCAGAACAGGGAGTGCCCGCCAGATGCTCGTCAGCAACCTCGAAACCGCCCCCGGCCACCGCATCACCGCCCACCTGGGCATCGTGCAGGGCAGCACGGTGCGCGCCAAGCACGCCGGCAAGGACATCCTCGCCGGCCTGAAGAACATCGTCGGCGGCGAGCTCAAGGCCTACACCGAGCTGATGCAGGAGGCGCGCTCCGAAGCCGTGGCGCGCATGACGGCCGAGGCGCAGGCCCTGGGCGCCAACGCGGTGCTGAACGTGCGCTTCGTCACCACCAGCATCACTGCCGGGGCGGCCGAGATCCTGGCCTACGGCTCGGCCGTCACGGTCGAGCCCGCCTGAACGGGCGCCGTCGGCCATGAACGCGAGCTTTTTGCTCGAGACCCTGAACCTGTGGCTGCTGCTGGCCCTGCTGCTGCTGGGCTATGGCGCTGGCCGCTGGCAGGAGCGGCGCCACTTCCGCAGCATCCGCCAGCGCGAAGAGGCGCTGCGCCACGTGGTGGCGCTGAACACGCGCTACGTGCCCGAAGGCGTGTTGGCCACCGGCGCGCAGCTGGTGACCGGCGGCGTGGTGATCTCGTCGGATTACTTCAAGACGTTTGTCGCAGGTTTTCGTGCCTTCTTCGGTGGCCGCTTCCGCGGCTACGAGACGCTGCTGGAGCGCGCCCGCCGCGAGGCGCTGCTGCGCCTGAAGGAAGACGCGCAAGCCGCCGGCGCCACGCTGGTGATCGGCGTGCGCTTCCAGAGCACCACCATCGCCGGCTCGTCGACGCCGTCGGTGGAGGTGCTGGCCTTCGGCACGGCGCTGCGCACGGCATCGTGAAGCGCCCGTGACGCCCCCGCGGCTGGAAAACCGGCTGCCGCCGGAAGACCTGCTCGAACGCGACGAGCACCCGCTGCGCGAGCTGGCCTGGCTGCTGGCGGCCAGCCTGGCCGCGCTGGCGGTGCTGGTGCTGGCCACGGGCTTCGTGGCGCGCTGGCTGGCGCCCCAGTTGCCCTTCGAGCATGAACTCGCACTGGCCGAGCGGGTGTTCGACGAGGCCCCGGCCGCCGACGCCACCACCCGCGAGCGCCGCGCCGCGCTTCAGGCACTGGCCGAGCGCGTGGCCGCGACGATGACGCTGCCGCCCGGCATGCGCGTGGTGGTGAGCGACGAGCCCTCGGAGCTGGTCAACGCCTACGCCACCGTGGGCGGCCGCATCCGCGTCTTCCATGGCCTGCTGCGCCAACTCGACAGCGAAGAGGCCCTGGCCGCGCTGCTGGCGCACGAAATCGCACACGTGAAGCACCGACACGTCGCCGCCGGCATGGGCCACGGGTTGGCGGTGGTGCTGGTGATGGCGGTGGTCACGCCCGAGGGCGCGGCACAGGCGGCGCAAGGCCTGCTCGGCGGCGCGGCGCAGCTCGGGCTGCTGGGCTATTCACGCGAGGCCGAACGCCAGGCCGACGCCGAGGCGCTGACCGCGAGCCTGGCGCTGTACGGCCACGGCGGCGGGCTTGCGCGCCTGTTCGCCGTGCTGCCGCAGGCCGATGCGCCCGCCGGCACGGCCTGGCTGCGCAGCCACCCCGACACGGCCGAGAGGCTGGCCCTGCTCGAAGCCGCCGCTGCGGCGCGTGGCGCCACGCTCTCCGGGCCCGCCACGCCGCTGCCGAAGTCGCTGCAGATACCAGCTCCTGCACGAACACCCGCACCCCCGTCCGCACCCTGAAGGACGCACCGCCGGTTGCAGCCAGCGACGATTGCACGCAAAGAAGCACCGTTTTCGCGTGGCTCATTCACGCAAGTTCCGCCACGGCGCTGCCGAGAATGGATCACTGCCACCTCATGGCACCGGGAGCCGTCTTCATGCACGAACAACAGTTTGTCCGCGCCCTGTCGGGCGCCGTCGCGATGGCCGCCATCGGCGCGGCCCTGGCCATGTCGATGACCTCGGCACAGGCCAGCGAGATCTACCTGAAGGGCGGCCTGCCCGGCGTGGTGCTGGGCTACGCCCACCCGCTGAACGCCTACCTGGGCCTGCGCCTGGACGCCGCCACCATCGGCTCCGTGAACGAGCGCCGCACCGAGGACGGCATCGTCTACGACGCCAAGCTCAAGGCCGACCGCGCCGCGCTGCTGGCCGACTGGTTCCCGTTCGGCGGCGGTTTCCGCTTCACCGGCGGCATTACCAGCAGCAAGTATTCGCTCGACCTGCTGGCCAGCGGCGCCGGCGGCTCCATCACGGTGGGCAACACCACCTACACCACGACCTCTGCCGACCGCTTCAACGTCAAGGTCAAGCTGCCTTCGTCGATGCCCTACGTGGGGCTGGGCTGGGGCCACCTGGTGAACACCGGGCTGCGCTTTTCGTTCGACATCGGCGCCAAGCTTGGCAAGGCGACGCTCACGTATGCGCTCAGCGGACCCTGGACAAGCAGCGTCTCGCAGGCCGACATCGACGCCGAGCTCGCCGAACTGCGCGAGGGCGTGGGCAAGATCAAGCTGGTGCCCCAGCTCACGCTGGGCCTGGGCTACAGCTTCTGACGGCGTGCGTGCTACATTCGCGGCCATGCGTTCCGCAACGTTCTACTTTTCGTACTTTTGGTTCTCGCACCGCACGGCGGCTGGAGAGGCAAAAGCGTAAGCGCAGAGCAGCAAACGCAAACCCCCCAAGAACCGCCGGCAGCCCCGGCGGTTTTTTGTTGCCCGCCGGCCGCTTGAGGCCCCACCCAGGACCGACCCGTGAGCCCGAAATCCGCGAACCCGACCGACGAGCGCCTGGCCTTGTCTGAAAAGACCAGCCAGACCGACGACCAGCGCATCCGCGACGTCACGCCGCTGCCGCCGCCCGAGCACCTGATCCGCTTCTTCCCGATCGCCGACACGCCGGTGGAAACGCTGGTGGGCGACACGCGTTCGCGCATCCGCCGCATCATGCAGGGCGAGGATGACCGGCTGCTGGTAGTCATCGGCCCTTGCAGCATCCACGACCCCGCTGCGGCGCTCGAATACGCCCGCAAGCTGAAAGCCGAGCGCGAGCGCCACGCCGGCGAGCTGGAAGTGGTGATGCGCGTGTACTTCGAGAAGCCGCGCACCACGGTCGGCTGGAAGGGCCTGATCAACGACCCCTACCTCGACGAGAGCTACCGCATCCACGAGGGCCTGCGCATCGCGCGGCAGCTGCTGGTGGACATCAACCGCCTCGGGGTGCCGGCGGGCAGCGAGTTCCTCGACGTGATCAGCCCGCAGTACATCGGCGACCTGATCGCCTGGGGCGCCATCGGCG
>JBIJAP010000284.1:0-5109 GCA_044345715.1 Rubrivivax sp. | reverse complement strand
AGGCGTACGGCCTCGTTGATGGGGTCGACGATCGAGCGCGTCACCATCCAGGCCAGCAGCACGCCGATGAACAGGGCGAATCCCACGAACAGAGCCATCCAGAGCCGCGCCTGCCCGTAGGCCGCCCGCGCGTCGTCGGCGTACTCGGCGCTGGTCTTCATCTGCAGGCCCGAGAGGGTTTGCAGCACGGTGATCCAGCGCGCCTGACGCGGGCGCACTTTCTCCATCAGGTAGTCGATGGCGTCCTGGCTCTGTTCGGCCATGCCTGCTGCGATGGCCGTCTCCATCAGTGTCAGCGTCACCTTCTCAGAGCGCTGAATGGCCTCGAGCAGCGACTTCTCGGCCTCCGAGGCATCGAAGCGCCCGATCAGCTCGTGCAGTTCCTTCTCCGCCTGCTTGTAGGACTTGTCGGCCTCTGCGATGGAACTCAGCTCCTGCTGCTTGAGGTCGGCCTCCTTCAGCATCACCAGATTGCGCACGGCGATGGCACGCTGGCTGACGGAGTACAGCATGGCGTTGACGCGGGCGATCTGCTGCGCGTTGCCCTCGGTGATGTGGGTCATGCGCTCGCTCATCTGGTGCATGCGCCAGGTCGAGAAGACCGCCATGGCCAGCATCAGCGCAAAGACACCCAGAAAGGCTACGGCCAGTCGCGGACCGATGCGCAGTCGCGTCATCTCCAGCGCCAGCCCTTGGACCGAGAGCTTCATCAGCGCACCTCAGGAAGTTCGCGCGGCGCTCGTTGCACCGACGTTCGTTCGATTTGTCTGGGGCGTCGCCGACGTGCTGGCGACGGCCACTGCGGATCACGCAGTGGCTGCAAAACTTATCGACAGGAGCGCGAGAGGACTGAAGCGGAAGTGAACCGGAATACTGCTCGCCAACGCAGGCAGTTCTCACGGCGCCCAGCACCGCAGCCGCAGCGCGAATAAGTGCTGCATGACCTGCGACAGAAATGCTCGAACTCGGGGCAAATGCGCCTCAGAGCAATCGACGAAACCGCCGCTCCTGCAGTCTTCGACGTTGGGTGTGCACCTGGCCCTTGAGTGCGTTTTGGATGCCAGCGCGCATGAGACGGGCCCAGCCTGACCAAGCGTGGGTGAGACGGCGGTGGCCGATCGGCCGCTCCCGGCCGCTCCCGGCCGTGACGCGGCCCTCGACCTGCGGCTCGCAGGCAGAAGCTCCGCCGCGCTGCGAACCGCTTCCCTCCACCAGAAATAGAGCAAGCACCGCACAGAGCGGCGCACCCACCCTAGTAACGCCCGGTGATCCCGGCCACGCGCAGGTACAGCGTCGCCGCCGAGGCCACGACAACCCGGGTGAGCCAGCCACGCAGGCCTCGGCGCATGGGCTCGGTGACCTGTGTCGACAAGGCGAACGCTGCGTCGAAGCGCTGGGCCAGCTGGCGCGAGAAGCCGGCGTCGCGCACCACCACGTTGGCCTCCAGGTTGAGCAGCAGGCTCAGCGGGTCGATGTTGCTGCTGCCGATCGTGGCCCAGTCGTCGTCGACGCGCGCCACCTTGGCGTGCAGGAAGGCCGGCGTGTACTCGAAGATCTGCACGCCCTGGCCGCGCAGTTCGTCGTACACAGCCTGCGCCGCCAGCGCGGCGATGCGGTAGTCGACCTTGCCCTGCAGCAGCAGGCGCACGCGCACGCCCCGCTGCGCCGCGGCCCGCAGCGCACGGCGGAAGCGGTGGCCCGGGTAGAAGTAGGGCACGGCGATGTCCACCGATTCGCGGGCACGGCGGATGGCCTCGGTGAAGCTGCGCTCGATGACGCGGCGCTGGCGCAGGTTGTCGCGCACCAGGAAGGCCGCGCGCACCGGGCGCGGGTCGTCGATGGCCTCGTCCAGCTCCAGCGCCGCCGGCCCGCGCAGCTGCTGCAGCAGGCCCATCGTCTCGCCCACCGGGTGCTCGCTGGCGGCAGCCATGCGGAACTCGCTGCGCCAGTGGCGCGCCAGGTGGGCGCGTGTCCACATCGCCCGCGTGGCAGCGCGTGCGCTCAGCGCCAGCGGGCCACGCAGCTCGATGGCGAAGTCCAGCCGCGGTTGATCGCACCAGCCGTGGTTCAGGTCGTTGCGGTCGTCGATGAGGTTGATGCCGCCGACAAAGGCCGTGAGCGCGGCGCCACCGTCGCACACGCACAGCTTCTGGTGCAGCCGCCGCAGCTGCCCCGGCTGCAGCCAGGCCCACCAGCGGTCGAGCGGGCGGAACACCTCCAGCTGCACGGCGCTGCCGGCAAAGCGCGCGCGCACCGCGGGCAGCGACTTGATGCTGCCGAAGCCGTCGATCACCACGCGCACCGTCACACCGCGCGCCGCGGCGTCGATCAAGGCCTGCGCCACGGTCTGCGCGGTGGGGTCGTCGTGAAAAATGTACGTGGCCAGCCAGACCTCGCGCTGCGCCGCACCGATGGCCGCCACCATGCGCGGGAACAGCTCGTCACCACCCTGCAGCAGCGCCACCTCGTTGCCACCCATGAAGCGCGGCACCGGCACGCCCGCCAGCTCGCGCAGCGTGTCGCGCAGGCTCTTCTTCATGGCCGCTTCATGCCAGCGCCAGCTCGGCGATCAGCGGCAGATGGTCGGACATGCGCGCCCAGGCCATGCCGCGCGGCACCATGGTGGACGTGCAAGCCAGACCGCGCAGGTAGAAGCGGTCGAGCGAGAACACTGGCGCCAGCGACGGGAACGTGGCCTCCGCCGTGGCGCCACCCCCGGGCCGCCGCGCGCGCTGCAGGCCCGCATCGCGCATCGGCGCGTCGAGCCGCTCGCCCCAATCGTTGAAGTCGCCGGCCACTACCAGCGGGGCGTCGGCCGGCACGTGGCGCTCGATGTAGCGGGCCAGGCGCTCGACCTGGCGCACGCGGCTGCGGTGCACGAGGCCGAAGTGCACCACCACCGCGTGCACCATGAGGCCGGCCCACTGCACCGGCACGTGCAGCAGGCCGCGCTGCTCGAAGCGGTGGTCGCTCACGTCGTGGTGGCCGATGTCGCCCATCGGCCAGCGCGCCAGCAACGCGTTGCCGTGCTCGCCGTGGCGCGTGTAGGCGTTGCTGCGGTAGGCCACCTCGTAGCCTTCGGGCGCCAGGTACTCGGCCTGCCCCTGCTGCGGCCAGCCGAAGTGCGTGCGGTCGAAGCGGCGTGCCTCGCGCGTGTGAAAGAGCCGCACCTCCTGCAGGAACACGAGGTCGGCGTCGAAGGCCTCGACGGCAAGGCCGAGGTTGTGGATCTCCAGCCGCTTGCGCGGGCCGACACCGCGCACACCCTTGTGGATGTTGTAGGTGGCCACGCGCAGCGCGCCCAGGCCGGTGTGGGGCGTCAGCAGCGACGACTGCAGCGTGGAGTGGCCGCTGCCATGACCAAGGTGCCGCGGGTTCATCGCCCGATCATCGCGCCCTCAGCGCGCAAGCCGAAGCGGCAGTGTGCGGATGGCCTCGGCATTGCTGGGCGAAAAGCAGCGTTCGGCGGCCTCTTGCCAGGGCAGCCAGGCATAGGCCACGTGTTCGCGCGGCGCCAGCACCGGCACGCAGGGCGCGGGCAACTCGAGGCCGAACCAGTGCTCGGTGTTGCACGTCAAGCCCGGGGCGTAGCGGTGGCTCCACTGCGGATAGATCTCGTAGACGATCTCGTGCTGCCAGTCGGTGAGCACGCCACCCTGGGCCGGGCCGAGGCCGGTTTCTTCGTCGGCTTCGCGGCTCGCGGCCGCGCGCGGCGGCTCGTCGAGTGCATCGAGCGAGCCGGTGACGCTCTGCCAGAAGCCGGGGCGGTCGGCGCGCTCGATCAGCAGCACGTCCAGTGCCGGGGTGTGGATCACCACCAGCACCGAACGCGGGATCTTGAACGGCCGTGCCGCCGTCACGCCCCGGGCCCCGGCCGTCGCAACTCAGGCCGCCTTCGGGTTGCGCAAGCGGATGTGCAGCTCGCGCAACTGCGCTTCGTCGACCAGGCTGGGCGCGCCCGTCAGCAGGCACTGCGCGCGCTGCGTCTTCGGGAAGGCGATGACGTCGCGGATGCTCTCCGCACCCGTCATCAGCGTGGCGATGCGGTCCAGGCCGAAGGCCAGGCCACCGTGCGGCGGCGCGCCGTACTGCAGCGCGTCGAGCAGGAAGCCGAACTTCACCTTCTGCTCCTCGGGCGTGATGTTCAGCGCCTCGAAGACCGTGGCCTGCACCTCGGCACGGTGGATACGCACCGAGCCACCGCCGATCTCCCAGCCGTTGAGCACCATGTCATAGGCCTTGGCGATGCAGGCGCCGGGGTCGGTCTTCATCAGCACCTCGTGGCCGTCTTTCGGGGCTGTGAAGGGGTGATGCACGGCGTTCCAGCGCTTGCCGTCGTCGTCGTACTCGAACATCGGGAAGTCCACCACCCACAGCGGCTTCCAGCCCTCTTCAAACAGGCCGTGCTGGCGGCCAAACTCGCTGTGGCCCACCTTCAGTCGCAGCGCGCCGATGGCGTCGTTGACGACCTTGGCCTTGTCGGCGCCAAAGAAGATGAGGTCGCCGTTCTTGCAACCGGTGCGCGCGACGATCTCGGCAATGGCCGCGTCGTGCAGGTTCTTCACGATCGGGCTCTGCAGGCCGTCGCGACCCTTGCCGGCGTCGTTCACCTTGATCCACGCCAGACCCTTGGCGCCGTAGATCTTGACGAACTCGGTGTAGGCGTCGATCTCGCCACGGCTCATCTCGCTGCCGCCCGGCACCTTGAGCGCCACGACACGGCCGCCGGGCGTGGTGGCCGGGGCCGAGAACACCTTGAAGTCGACGTCCTTCATCACGTCGGTCAGCTCGGTGAGCTGCAGCTTCACGCGCAGATCGGGCTTGTCGGAGCCGTACTTGAACATCGCCTCGGCGTACGTCAGCTCGGCGTACACCGGCAGCTCCATGCCCAGCGTCTTGCGGAACACGGTGCGGATCATGGCCTCGGTGATGGCGCGGATCTCGTGCTCGGTGAGGAAGCTGGTCTCGATGTCGATCTGCGTGAACTCGGGCTGGCGGTCGGCGCGCAGGTCCTCGTCGCGGAAGCACTTGGTGATCTGGTAGTAGCGGTCGAAGCCCGCCACCATCAGCAGCTGCTTGAAGAGCTGCGGGCTCTGTGGCAGTGCGAAG
>JBIJAP010000283.1:0-5147 GCA_044345715.1 Rubrivivax sp. | reverse complement strand
GCGTGGCCCGCAATGGCGAGCCCGCGCTGCTGCTGGCGCTGGACATCGACCACTTCAAGCGCGTCAACGACACCCACGGCCACGCCGCCGGCGACCAGGTGATCCGCGCCGTGGCCGCCGCGCTGATGGACAGCGTGCGCCCGATGGACCTGGTGGCGCGGGTGGGTGGCGAGGAGTTCGCCATCATCCTGCCCAACTGCGCCAGCTCCTTTGGGCAAACGGTGGCCGAGCGCATCCGCCGCCGCGTCGAGCGTATGCCGATCCTGCTGCATCCGTCGCAGCAGGAACTGGGCGTCACGATCAGCGTGGGGGGCGCCTTCGCGCCACAGTGGGTGCGCTCGACGCCGGCGCTGTGGAAGGAGCGGGCCGACCAGCAGCTCTACCTGGCCAAGACGCAAGGCCGCAACCTGGTGCGACTCGAGCCTTCGGCGATGTCGGTTGTCAGCAACGAAGAAAAGCGGCTGCTGTTCGACAGCTTCCAGATCCAGGACCCCGAATGACTTCCGCCCCTCCACTGGCAAACGCATCGGCCTACGCCCCCGCGATGACGCCGCCGTCGAGCGCAAAGCCGCACATCATGGCCATCACCAGCGGCAAGGGGGGTGTCGGCAAGACCTTCGTCTCGGCCAACCTGGCCGCGGCGCTGGCGCGTAACGGCCGCCGGGTGCTGGTGCTCGATGCCGACCTGGGCCTGGCCAACCTCGACGTGGTGCTGAACCTGTTTCCCAAGATCACGCTGCACGACGTGTTCACCGGCAAGGCCACGCTGCCCGAGGCGGTGCTGCCCGCGCCGGGCGGCTTCCATGTGCTGCTGGCCGGATCGGGCATGGTCGAGTACTCGCGCATGACGCCCGAGGTGCGCGAGAAACTGCAGCAGGTCATCGACGAGGTCGCGCCGCGCTTCGACCATGTGCTGCTCGACACGGGCGCCGGCATCTCCGAAGTCGTGCTGTACACCGTCAGCCTGGCCGGCCAGGTGCTGGTGGTGGTGACGCCGGAGCCGACCTCGTTGACCGACGCCTACGCCACCATCAAGGTGCTGGCCACCACCCAGGGCCGCAGGCACATCCGGCTGCTGGTCAACCAGACCCGCCGCGCCGGCGAAGGCCGCGCCGTGCGCCAGCAACTGCAGCAGGTGGTGGACCGCTACGTGAACCCCACGCTCGACAGTCCGGTGCGCCTGGAACTGCTCGGCGAGGTGCCCACCGATCCCGCAGTGCGCGACGCCGTGCTGCGCCGACAACTGCTGCTCGAGATTTTGCCCGGCACGCCACCGGCACTGGCCTTGCTGAGCGTGGCGCAGCGCATGCTGGTGCCGTGAGCCGCAGCGACGAGGCCGCGCCCTCCGCTGGCCCCAGTCCTTTCGAGCGCCTGGGTGGTGAGCCCGGCGTGAGAGCCATCGTCGACCGCTTCTACGACCTGATGGACCTGGAGCCGCGCTTCGCCGCGCTGCGCGCCGTGCATCCCACCGAACTGGACAGCGCACGCGACAAGCTGTTCTGGTTCCTGTGCGGCTGGCTCGGCGGACCGCAGCACTACACCGAGCGCTTCGGCCACCCGATGCTGCGCGCCCGCCACTTGCCCTATCCCATTGGCAGTGTCGAGCGAGATCAGTGGATGGGCTGCATGCTGCAGGCGCTGGAAGACGAAGCCGTGGAGCCCGCACTGGCCCAGCGCCTGGGCGAGGCGCTCTACGGCACGGCCGACTGGATGCGCAACAAGCGCGACTGAGCGCCGCGCCTCTGAACCCTCGTGGTTCAGTCGCGGCGGCGGCGCGCCGCCCAGCCCAGGGCCAGCAGGCCGCTGAGCATCAGCGCGTACGTCCCCGGCTCGGGCACCGGTGTCAGCACGAACAGGCGCGAGTTCGGCGTGCCGCTGTCTTCGGCCACGAGGTAGATCGTGCCGAGCTCGTCGATCGTCACGCCCTCCAGGGCCTGCGTGGTGAGGCCGCTGAGATCGAGGCTGGACAGCGTGTTGCCCGCACGGTCGATCTCGATCAGGCGCTTCGAGTCCAGGCTCAGGATCAGCAGGTTGTCGGCCGCGGCGTGGCCGGCGAGCGCATCGACGCCGCCGAGCGTCTGCACGTCCGAGAGCGAGGCCAGGCCGAACAACGACGTGGCGCCTTCGAAGAGCGTCGTCATCGTGCTCGTGCCACCGCCGACGGCGAAGCTCAGCGTGCCGCCGAGCAGGCGCGCTGGGTTGTCCTGCTTGACGGTGAAGAAGCGGCCGTCGCGTGGGTCGACGCTGATGCCTTCGGTACCGGCGTTGCCCACGCTCACCGTGGAGCCGGTGGTGGCCACCTTCGGCTGCTCGTTCAACAGCAGCGTCGTGCCGGCGGCGTAGGTGAAGCGGTAGGCCACCTGCGGGCGCTCGTCGACCACGACGAGGATGCCGCCGCCCAGGTAGGCGAGGCCTTCCGCATCGTTGTTCGTGCTGCCGGTGCCGGCCCAGTCGAAGGCCATGCTGCCGACGAGGCTGCCCGTGCGGGTGATCTCCAGCACGCCCAGCCCTTCGTCGCCCACCACGAACAACGTGCCGCGATCGCGCGCGTACGTCACGGCACTGGCCTCAAGGCCGAGGCCGCCGAGCGCGGGGATGGCATAGCTGCCTGTCGGCGCGTAGCTGCCCAGGTTGATCGAGCCCGTGGCCTGGGCGCCGAGCGTGGCCGCGCAGGCTGCTGCGGCGAGCAGCGCCTTCAGCAGGGAGGCGGCCATGGTCAGGCGGCCCGGCGGCGGCGCACTGCACCGGCCACGATGCCGGCACCGGCCAGCAGCATCGCCCAGGTGCCCGGCTCCGGCACTACCGAGGCCGGCGAGCCGATCTCGTTGCCCGAAGCGGTGAGGAAGGCGCCGTTCACGCCGATGGCCGACAGCACCGTGAGGGTCACGCCCGACAGGCCGGCGCTGTTGTCGAAGGTGGCAAATGGCGCAGCACCGGGCGAGGTGCCGAAGTCGACCCGCGTGACCAGCGAGCCGGCTGCCGTGTACAGGTTCACCGCATCACCGCCCGTTCCGAGGCCGATGCCCGTGCCCGTGTAGCGGCCGATCTGCAGACCTGCAGGCGCGCTGGCGCCGAACCAGGTCGACACGAAGTTCGCGTTGGCGCTGGCACCCTCGATGAAGATGACCGACTCGCCCGCGGCGATGCTGGTGATGCCCACCAGCGCCACCGACGATGCGAAGCTGTTCGACGCGTCGTCGATCCGGTAGCCCGTGATGTCGACTGCACTGGCGCCGAAGTTCGTGATCTCGATCCAGTCGGCGGCCACCGGCGAGTTGCCGCTGCTCCACGGCGCCACTTCGGTGATGGCAAGCTGGGCCTGCGCGGCACCGGCGGCCAGCATGGCAGATAGGGCGAGGGCGCTCAAGGCGCAACGGTGGACACGAAGGCGCATGGTGGGCTCGCAGGCGTGGTGTAACGAAGCTGCAAACGCTAGGCGGCGCCGATGACAGGGGCGCGACAATGTGGCGATGGCGCTGCCCCGACCCCCGATTCGCATGGCGCTGGCAGCGGGCCTGCTGCCCCTGCTGACGGCTTGCGTCGTGGTGCCGCAGACCACGCGCATCTACGACCCCGCCTGTGGCGTGGCCACCCAGCAGATCGTGCTCGACGTGGCCGTGCTGCCGGGCTTCTACAACTGCCGCGGGGCGGAGTGCCCGGCCCTGATGGTGGCCGTGGGCGTGGTCGGCGCGGCCTCGGCGGTTGTCTCGGGCAGCGTGGCCGTCATCGGCAACGTGCTGTACTGGGCCGAGCGGCGCGGGCAATGCCCGCCGGGCACCCGGCCGCCCGCGACCTGAACCGCGCGCCCGCCGTTCAGCCCTTCAGCAGCACGATCAGCGCGCCCGCACCACCTTGCGGCGCGCTGGCCTGCGTGAAGGCCAGCACCTCGGCGCTCTGGCCGAGCCAGCGCTGCGCCTTGGCCTTGAGCACCGGCTGGCGCCCCGGCGAGCCGTGGCCCTTGCCGTGCACCACGCGCAGGCAGCGCCAACCGCGCTGGCGGCTTTCGCGCAGGAAGCCGGCCAGCGCGTCGCGGGCTTCGTCGCGACGCAGGCCGTGCAGGTCGAGCTCGCCCTGGATGGCCCAGTGGCCGCGGCGCAGCCGGTTTACGACCTCGGTACCCACGCCTTCGCGGCGGAAGCTCAGGCCGTCGTCGGTGAGCAGCAGGCTCTCGATGTCGACCTCGTCGGACATGGCCTCGGCCAGCGCCAGGCGCTCGTCGGCCTCGCGCTGGCGCGGCAGAGGCTCGGGGCGCTCGCCCAGCAGCACGGCCGCGGCCAGGCCGTGCGGCGCCAGTGGCGTGACCGGGCCCACGGCGTCGGCAAACTGGCGCCGGGCGCGTTCGGCTGCGCGCTGCGCCGCCAGCGCCGCCGCGGCCGCTTCTCGTGCCTGGCGCTGGCGATCGGCCAGGGCGTCGCGCAGGTGGCGCAGCTCGCCCAGCGAGCGGGCGCTGGCGGGGGCGCGGCTCACAGCAAGCCTCTTTCGGCCAATGACACCGTCTGCCCACGCCCGACCACGATGTGGTCGAGCACGCGCACATCCACCAGCTTCAGCGCGCTGGCCAGGCTTTGTGTCAGGTACTCGTCGGCACGCGAGGGCTCGGCTACGCCACTGGGGTGGTTGTGCGCCAGCACCACGGCCGCCGCGTTGAGCAGCAGCGCACGGCGCACCACTTCGCGCGGGTAGACGCTGGTCTGCGTGAGGGTGCCGGTGAACATCACCTCATAGCGCAGCAGCCGGTGCTGGCCGTCGAGGAACATCACGCCGAACAGCTCCTGGCTGTGGCCGTCGAGCTGCAGCGTGAGGTAGTTCTTCACACGCTGGGGGCTGTCGAACACGTCGCGCTGGCGCAGCGGCTGCTCGATGGCACGGCGGGCGATCTCGGCCACCGCCAGCAGCTCGGCCTGCTTGGCCGGGCCCAGACCCTTGATAGTGGCAAGCGCTGCGCCGGATTCGGGCTGCAGCAGGCCGGCAAAGCCGCCGCAGCGCTCGATCACCTGCTGCGCCAGCTCGAGCACGCCGGTGCCGGTCGTGCCGGTGCGCAGCAGCAGGGCCAGCAGTTCGGCGTCGGCCAGCGCGGCAGGGCCGCGGCCGAGCAGCTTCTCGCGCGGGCGCTGGTCAGCGGGCAGGTCCTTCATGGGGCCTTCTCG
>JBIJAP010000016.1:0-17863 GCA_044345715.1 Rubrivivax sp. | reverse complement strand
TTCGAGCCGCCGGTGTCGACGCCGATCTCGCGCAGGATGGCGATGCTGGCGTTGCGCATCACCTGGTATTCCTTGTCGGTGAGCGTCTGCGCCGGGGCCACCGTGATGCTGTCGCCGGTGTGGATGCCCATCGGATCGAGGTTCTCGATGCTGCACACGATGATGCAGTTGTCGGCGCGGTCGCGCACGACTTCCATCTCGAACTCTTTCCAGCCGATCAGGCTTTCTTCGATCAGCAGCTCCTTGGTCGGGCTGAGGTCGAGGCCGCGCTTGCAGATCTCTTCGAACTCTTCCGGGTTGTAGGCGATGCCGCCGCCGGTGCCGCCCATCGTGAAGCTGGGGCGGATGACCATCGGGAACCCGGTCCCGCCGATCTCGGCCTGGATGCGCTTTTGCACCGCCAGCGCTTCTTCCATGCTGTGCGCAATGCCGCTCTTGGCCGAGGCCAGGCCGATGGACGTCATCGCGTCCTTGAACTTCATCCGGTCTTCGGCCTTCTCGATGGCCTGTTCGTTGGCGCCGATCATCTCGACGCCGTACTTGGCCAGCACGCCGTGGCGGTGCAGGTCGAGCGCGCAGTTCAGCGCCGTCTGGCCGCCCATCGTGGGCAGCAGCGCCATCGTCTCGTGCGGGTGCTCCAGCCGCTCCTTGGCGATGATCTTTTCAACCACCTGCCAGGTGATGGGCTCGATGTAGGTCGCATCGGCCATGCCGGGGTCGGTCATGATCGTCGCCGGGTTGCTGTTGACCAGCACGACGCGGTAGCCCTCCTCGCGCAGCGCCTTGCAGGCCTGTGCGCCGGAGTAGTCGAACTCGCAGGCCTGGCCAATGACGATGGGGCCGGCGCCGATGATGAGGATGCTCTGCAGGTCGGCACGCTTAGGCATGGGCCCGCTCCTTGGGGGTGTGCGCAACCATCAGCGCGGTGAATCGATCGAACAGGGTGCCGATGTCGTGCGGGCCGGGGCTCGCCTCGGGGTGGCCCTGGAAGCAGAACGCCGGGCGGTCGGTGCGGGTCAGGCCCTGCAGCGTGCCGTCGAAAAGGCTCACGTGCGTGGCGCGCAGCGTCGGCGGCAGCGACTGCTCGTCGACGGCAAAACCGTGGTTCTGGCTCGTGATGGCGACGCGGCCGGTGTCGAGATCTTTCACCGGGTGGTTGGCGCCGTGGTGGCCGAACTTCATCTTGAAGGTGCGCGCGCCTGAGGCCAGCGCCAGGATCTGGTGGCCGAGGCAGATGCCGAAGGTCGGCACGCCGGCCTCGATGATCTGCCGCGTGGCGGCAATCGCATAGTCGCAGGGCTCGGGGTCGCCCGGGCCGTTGCTCAGGAACACGCCATCGGGGCGCAGCGCCAGCACCTCGGCCGCGGGCGTCTGCGCGGGCACCACGGTGACGCGGCAACCGCGGCTGGCCAGCATGCGCAGGATGTTGCGCTTGACGCCGAAGTCATAGGCCACGACGTGGAAGCGCGGGTTCTCGAGGTGGCCGACGCCCTGGCCCAGCTGCCACTCGGTCTCGGTCCACTCGTAGCGCTCGCGGGTGCTCACGACCTTGGCCAGATCCAAGCCCGCCATCGAAGGCGCCGCCTGGGCACGCGCCACGGCCTCGGCGATGTGCGCCGGGCCGACCTCGGTGCCCGGCTCGAAGCCGACGATGCAGCCGTTCTGGGCGCCGGTGCGGCGCAGCACCCGGGTGAGGCGCCGGGTGTCGACGCCGGCGATGGCCACGGTGCCCTCGCGCTCGAGGTACTCGGGCAGGCTGGCGTTGGCGCGGAAGTTCGAGACGCGCCGGGACACGTCCTTGACGATCAGGCCGGCGGCGAACACCCGATGCGACTCGACGTCTTCGTCGTTGACACCGGTGTTGCCGATGTGCGGGTACGTGAGGGTGACGATCTGCCGGCAGTAGCTGGGATCGGTGAGGATCTCCTGGTAGCCGGTGAGCGAGGTGTTGAACACCACTTCGCCCACGGTGTGGCCGGCGGCGCCGGCACGGAATCCGTGGAAGAAGGTCCCGTCTGCGAGGGCGAGCAGCGCGGGTACCTGCGTGGGCAAGAGAGCGGGCAGCAAGTGAAAGGCTCCGGGGTTCGCGCGCTCATCTCCCGCTGGCCGAACCGGCAGCGCCGCCTGGGCGGTGCGTGGTCCTTCAGCGGGGGATCGAGGGAATCCGTCAGCGGAGTTTCGAGCGCGCGTGGGTGGGGGCAGGCAAACCGCCGGAGTATAGCCGCGCGGCCCTGCCGCCTGCCGGCCTCAGAGCCCGAGTGCCGCGATGCCGGCGCGCGCGATCTGGGCGTCTTCGCTGCTCTTGACGCCGCTGACGCCTACCGCGCCCACGCAGTGGCCTTCCACCAGGATGGGCACGCCGCCTTCGAGCATGCCGTCGATCAGCGGCGCGCTCAGAAACGACGTGCGGCCGCCGTTGATCATGTCTTCGTAGACCTTGGTCTCGCGCCGGCCCACAGCCGACGTGCGTGCCTTGGCCGGGGCGATGGCGGCCGAGACAGGCGCCGCGCCGTCCAGGCGCTGCAGCCAGAGCAGATGGCCGCCGGCATCGACGATGGCGATCGTCACGGCCCACTGGTTCTTGAGTGCTTCAGCTTCGGCTGCAGCCGCCATGGCCTTGACATCGTCGAGGCCGAGAATGGGTTGTGTTTTCATGGGGCGCGAAGATACCTCCTTGTTGGATATCCCGCCATTGGCTGAAGGGGCATTTCAGACCTGACCAGCCGCCCTAGAATTCGCGCACGTGGCCCCATGGCCATTCCACTCTCGGAGGTCGTTACCATGAACCAAGGCGTGCAAAATTTCCCCGGCCTGGCCGGCGGCGGCGCGCTCGCCGCGCAACGCAACCGCGTGCTGCGCAACACCTACTGGCTGCTGGCCCTGTCGATGGTGCCCACCGTCCTGGGCGCCTGGGTCGGCATGGCCATGGGCATCAACCGCATGCTCACGCCGGGCATCGGCCTGATCGTGTTCCTAGCCGGAGCGTTCGGCTTCATGTTCGCGATCGAGAAGTTCAAGAACTCGGCCGCGGGCGTGCCCATCCTGCTGGGCTTCACGTTCTTCATGGGCGTGATGCTGTCGCGCATGCTGGGCGTGGTGCTCGGCATGAGCAACGGCACCAGCCTCGTGATGATGGCCTTTGCCGGCACCGGCGCCATCTTCCTGGGCATGGCGACGATGTCGAGCATCGTCAAGCGTGACCTGACGAACATGGCCAAGTTCATGTTCATCGGCCTCATCCTGCTGCTGGTGGCGTTCATCGCCAACTTCTTCATCCAGAGCAGCGCGCTGATGATCACGCTCGCGGTGGCGGCCATCGGCATCTTCTCGTTCTTCATCCTCTACGACCTGAAGCGCGTGCAGGACGGCGAAGAAACCAACTACATCACCGCCACGCTGGGCGTGTACCTGAGCATCTACAACGTGTTCCAGAGCCTGCTGGCCCTGTTCGGCATCGCCGGCAGCAGCAACGACTGAGCGACACCTCGACAAGCCTGACACGGGGCCTTCGGGCCCCGTTGTCGTTTCAGGCGCGGTCGAAGACGGCGATGCTCTCGACGTGGGCCGTGTGCGGGAACATGTTCACCACCCCGGCCGCCGTGCAACGGTAGCCGCCCTGGTGCACCAGCAGCCCGGCATCGCGCGCCAGCGTCGCGGGGTTGCAGCTGACGTAGACGATGCGCTCCGGCAGCCGCCAGCCGCCTGCGGCGTGCACGTCGGCCACCGCCTTGGCCAGCGCGAAGGCGCCTTCGCGCGGCGGGTCGATCAGCCAGCGCTCGGCCTCGCCATGGCGCTGAAGATCGGCCGGGCCGATCTCGAACAGGTTCTGCGCCTCGAAACGCGTGCGCGCGGCCAGGCCGTTGGCGCGGGCGTTGTCGCGCGCGCGCTGCACCAGCGCCGCGCTGCCCTCGAGGCCGAGCACCTCGCGCGCCTGCGTGGCCAGCGGCAGCGTGAAGTTGCCCAGGCCGCAGAACCAGTCGATCACGCGGTGGCCTGGCTCGACGCCCAGCAGCCGCAGCGCACGCTGCACGAGCACGCGGTTGATCTGCGGGTTGACCTGCGTGAAGTCGGTCGGCTTGAACGGCATCGTCACGCCGAACTCCGGCAGCGCGTAGTCCAGCTGCGGGCCGCCGTCGTCGAGCAGCTGCACGGTATCGGGGCCGCCCGGCTGCAGCCACCACTGCACGCCGTGTTCGCGGCCAAAGACGCGCAGGCGCTCGGCATCGGCGGCCGTCAGCGGCTCCAGGTGGCGCAGCACCAGCGCCACGACGGCATCGCCGGCGGCCAGCTCGATCTGCGGCAACCGGTCGCGTTGATCCATGGCGCCGATCAGCTCGCGCAGCGGCATCAGCATCGCGCTCACCGCCGGTTGCAGCACGGGGCAGACCTGCATGTCGGCCACGTAGCGGCTCTTGCGCTCATGAAAGCCGATGAGCACGGTGTTCTTCTTGGCCACGAAGCGCACCGACAGGCGCGCCCGGTAGCGGTAGCCCCAGGCCGGGCCGTTGATGGCGCGCAGCAGCCGCTCGGGGCGCACCTTGGCCAGGTGCTGCAGGTTGTCTTCGAGTACCCGGCCCTTCACCGCCACCTGGGCCGTGGGGTGCAGGTGCTGCATCTTGCAGCCACCACAGGCGCCTGCGTGTAGGCCGAAGTGCGGGCAACCCGGGCGCACACGCTGGGCGCTTTCGCGCGCCAGGGCCGACATCGGCCCTTGTTCCCAGGCGTTCTTTTTGCGCGACACCTGCACCTGCACGCGCTCGCCCGGCAAGGCACCTTCGATGAACACCACCTTGCCGTCGACGCGGCGGGCCACGCCTTGCGCCTCGAGGTCGAGTGACTCGACCTCGAGCCAGTCTTCGCCGCCCGCCACGGGCTCAGCGAGCCGGCAACAGGCGCGCCGGGTCGATCGGCTTGCCCTGGCGGCGGATCTCGAAGTGCAACTGCACGCGCTCGGTGTCGGTGCTGCCCATCTCGGCAATCTTCTGGCCGCGGCGCACGACCTGATCTTCCTTCACCAGCAGCGTCTGGTTGTGCGCGTAGGCGCTCAGGAACAAGGCGTTGTGCTTGACGATGACCAGGTTGCCATAGCCGCGCAAGCCCGAGCCGGCGTAGACCACGCGACCGTCGGCGGCGGCGAGCACCGGGTCACCGGCCTTGCCGCTGAAGGCGAGGCCCTTGGTCTTGTTCTCTTCGAAGGCGGCCACCACGGGCCCGCCCGAAGGCCACGACCAGGACACGCCGTCTTCACCCTCGGCCACGGCCGACGGTGTGACCGGCACGGCGGGCGCCGCCACGGCGGGCGCGGCAGGAGCAGCAACCGAGTCGGCCGCTACGGCGGGCAGTGCAGCCGCCCCGGAGGACACCGGGGCCGTCGGCAG
Source organism: Rubrivivax sp. (assembly GCA_044345715.1). Classification (GTDB taxonomy): domain Bacteria; phylum Pseudomonadota; class Gammaproteobacteria; order Burkholderiales; family Burkholderiaceae_C; genus Rubrivivax. Next base: position 12,485 of record JBIJAP010000016.1, on the reverse strand, counting down.
CGGGCGCACATCCACGCGCCCGCCTGCGGCCACGGGCTTGGTGGTCGCAGCCTGGGCCTCTGATGCGGGCGGCACCACGCGCAGCACCTGCCCGACTTCGATGAGGTTGGGGTTGTCGAGGCCGTTCCAGCGCGCGATGTCGCGGTAGCCCTGCCCGTTTTCGAGGCCGATGTTGTAGAGCGTGTCGCCGCGCTTGACGGTGTAGTAGCCCGGCTTGCCCGCGTTCTCGGCGCCGGGGGGCAGGCGGACGGGCTCTGCGGGCGCAGGGGCCGTGGCGGCAGGCGGTGCCGGCGTCGAAGCGCCGCCAGGCAGTGGCTGCGCCGGAACCTTGCGCACGCTGCCGCTGCGGTCTTCGACCGGCGCACGGTGGTCGGGGCTGGCGCAACCCGCCAACACCACCACGGCTGTAAGCAGCCAGGGGCCACACCAGCGGACAGCGGCCCCTGCGCCCGGCGAGGGCGGCGGGGAACTCGGCGAAGAACGGAGACGACCCATCATGCAACACCGGATTTTAGAGGGACGAACTGAACCGCCTCGAGCTCGTGCGAAACCAGCCCCTGTGGCGCATGGTCCACGACCACCAGGCGTTGCCCGCCGCCGCGCTGCACGGGCGCCACCAGCCGGCCGCCGGGGGCGAGCTGGGCCAGCCAGGCCGCGGGCAACTGCTCGCCGCCCGCCGCCGCGATGATGCTGTCATACGGAGCCCGCGGCGGGTGCCCCAGCATGCCGTCACCGAAGACGAGGCGCAGGTCGCTTCCGCTGCGCAGATCGGCCAGGTTCGCCGCCGCCTTCTCGTGCAGAGGCTGCAACCGTTCGATGCTGACGAGGCTGCGGGACACCTGCATCAGCAGCGCCGCCTGATAGCCGCAGCCGGTGCCGATCTCGAGCACGCGGCCCAGGTGCCCGTGTCCCCGGGCCGACGCGCCCTCAAACAACAGCGCCAGCATCCAGCCCACGACCGAGGGTTTGCTGATCGTCTGCGACAGGCCGATCGGCAGACTCGTGTCCTCGTAGGCCTGCGGTGCCAGCGCGCTATCGACGAAACGGTGGCGTTCCACCGCCGCCAAGGCGTTCAGCACCGGTTCACAGCGCAGGCCACCTGCACGAAGCCGCTGCACCATGCGATGGCGCACGGCGGCGGAGTCGAGGCCCAGGCCGCTGGGCGCGCTCTGGCGGGATTGGTCGATGGCCGCCTGCTGCAACGGGCGTTGCGGGCGCAACAGGGTGTCGGCGCCGGGCCGCGCCGCGGCACCGCGGGGCTGCACCCGATCGAGGCCCAGGGGGAACCGCGCGGGCGGCACCGGCGAACGGCTCATGCCGGGGGCGCCAGACGGCTGGCCCAGTCGCTCCGCGCGGCATGGTCCGTCAGGTCCACCTGCAGCGGCGTGATCGAGACGCATCCCTCGGCGACGGCATGAAAGTCGGTGCCCTCGCCAGCCTCACGCGCATCGCCCGCGGGGCCGATCCAGTCGATGGCGTCGCCACGCGGGTTGGTCTGGCGGATCACGGGTTCGCTGGCATGACGCCGGCCGAGCCGCGTAACCCGGCGCGGCCGCGTGCCGACATCGGGCCGGTTCGGCAGGTTCACGTTCAACAGGAACGGGCCCTGCTCGCGGGCGCGTTCAAGGGCACCCGAGGCGATGACATCGTCGACGATCGCGCGCGCCGCTGCCGCTGCCGCGTCGAGGTGGCCCCAGCCCTTCTCTCCTTGGGAAAAGGCAATCGCGGGCACACCGAACAGGAAGCCCTCCATCGCGGCCGCCACGGTGCCGGAGTAGAGCGTGTCGTCGCCCATGTTGGCACCGTTGTTGATCCCCGACAGCACGAGGTCGGGCTTGTAGCCCAGCACACCGGTAAGCGCGACGTGCACGCAGTCCGACGGCGTGCCGTTGACGACGTTGAAGCCCCGCACGCCCTCGACCTTGGCCTGGAAGATGGACAGCGGCCGCGTCAGCGTGAGCGCGTTGCTGGTGCCGCTGGCGTTTTGCTCAGGCGCGTAGACCTCGATATGGCCCAGGCCCTCGCAGGCCCGCACGAGGGCGGCAATGCCGGGAGCTAGGTAACCGACGTCGTTGGCGATGAGGATGCGCATCGCCGGATTCTAGGCAGCACTGCCGCCGCAGCCGCAAACGACGAAGCCCGGCTCGGGCCGGGCTTCGAAGCGCACTGGACCGCTTGATGGTCCAGAAAGATTGGTGCCGGTGAAGAGAGTCGAACTCCCGACCTTCGCATTACGAATGCGCTGCTCTACCAACTGAGCTACACCGGCCAAAGCCCGCGAGTATAGAACACCCGCCAGCCAACGACGCCGGCGCCGTGGCACTCAAGGCTCCGGCCAGCCCGCCAGCTCCTCGCTCACCAAGCGCACGATCAGCTTGTCCAGCGTCTCCACCGAGTAGTCGCGCACATCGTGCACCGTCTCGCGGCCTGGGCCGCTGCTCGGGTCGTGCCGGTTGGCGTACGTGAGGAAGACAAAGCGGCCGCCGGTGGCCTGGGCGGCCAGGCGCATCGCGAGCTCGCCTTCGCGGTCGAGCCCGCTGGCGCCCACCGACACGATCTTGATGCCGCGGGCCAGCGCGGCACGCGCCTCGTGGTCGATGTGCGGGCCGGCGGCGCGGCGCTGCGGCGGCGCGTCGGCCAGCAGCACCACCAGCCGCGCCGTGCCTTCGCCGCGCCACGACAAGCGATGCACCGCCGTGTGCAGCGCCTCGGCCATGGCCTCGGGGTAGTCGCCACCGCCGCCGGCCTGCAGCGCCGCGAGCTCGGCCTGGAAGGCGCCGAGGTCGTGCGTGAGGTCGGCGCCGCGCACGAAAAAGGCATCGCCACGGTCGCGGTAGGCCACGAGGCCGAAGCACAGATCGGGCGCCTGCGGCAGCGCCGCGATGCGGCCGGCCACCTCGCGCATCGAGTGCTTGAGCTTGGCGATCTCGTCGGCCATCGAGCCCGTGGCGTCGATGGCGAAGACGAGGTCGAGCCGCGCCCGCGCCGGCGCGGCGCTGTCCAGGCGCACCTGCAGCGCATCGCGCTGGCCGCGCTGCCAGCGCACGGTCTGTGCGCTGCGGCCATGGCTCACGCGCACCTCGAACACCGCGCCGGCGACATCGGCCTGCGGCATCAGCCAGGCCAGGCCGCGGGCATCGGTGCGCGCCACCAGCGCTTGCGGCACGCCACGCGAGAACACCTCGACGCGGACGTCGGGTACGGGGCGGCCCCGCTCATCGCGCACGTCAAGGCGCACCCGCTGATCGATGTGCCAGGGGCGCTGCGGCACCTGCGAGTGGCGGCGCAGGAACTCGCCGAAGGCGCCGAAGTCGGCGTTGTCGTCGACGACGCCCGCAGTGACGGGTTCGTTGGCGGCGCGCTGGCTTGGCGCCGCCTTGTCGGCCACCGCCGGCGCAGCCAGCAAGGGGGCGGGGGGTGCAGCGACGGCCTCGGCCACGCGGCTTTCGCGAGCCATGGCCGGCGCGGCGGACAGGGCCGCGCTCGCCGCGGCCACGCCCGGGCGCCGCAACCGCATGCGCTCGTCGGCGGGGTGTTCGCCGTCGTCGGCTTCCGAGACGGCCCCTTGCGTGCCGGCGGGCCGGTCGCTCAGCACAAAGCGCTCGGGCAGCCGCCTGCAGTCGGCGGCCGTGGGCGCCGGCGGCATGCCGGCCTGCAGGCCGGGCCAGATCAGGCCGGGCCAAGGCTCGGTCTGCGTCAGCGCGGGCGGTGGCAACACGCGCGACGGTGGCGAGGCCGGCGACGGCCAGTCGTGCGCCGGCACGGCGGGTGCAGCCAGCGCCCCCGCCAGGGCAGCGGCCAGCAGGCGCAGCGGAAGGCGCCCAAGCAGAGGGTTGGACAAGGCGTTCGGTTTCGGTTGCATCGGGCGCTCCTTCGGTGGCAGATGCGGCTGATACGGCCGGCGCCTGGCCGCGGGGTGACCGGAGTTGCCCCTCATCCGGGGGACGCGCCTGATCGCGGCAGCGTCACCCCATTCGCAGGCCTGCTGCGTACAACGCGGATGGCACACTGCCCGAGCTCCCTGCCGCCCCCGATGCGTCTGCCGCCCGCCCTGGCCCTGCCCTCCGATCGCGACGCCACCGCGCCCGCCAGCGACAGCGACGCCGCGCTGCTGGCAGCCTTCGCCGCCGGCGACACACGCGCCTTCGAACGCCTGTACGCGCGCCACGAGGCCGCGCTGTACCGCTTCGTGCGGCGCCTGCTCGGCCGCGAGGCTGCGCGCGAGGCCGACGAGGTGTTCCAGGACACCTGGATGCGCGCCATCCAGGCCCCGCAGCAATGGCGCGACGACCACGCGGCCGGCGCCCGCTTCCGCACCTGGCTGTTCACCATCGCCCACCACCGAGCCATCGACCGCCTGCGCGTGGCCGGCCGCGAACTGCAGGCGCCGGTGGATGACGACGAGGCGCCCTGGGAGCCTGCCGACACGCCCTGGGCGCAGTGGCCCGGCGCCGCCGACAGCGCGGCAGCCCCCGAGGAACAGGCCTTCTGGCGCGCCGCCGGCCAGCGCCTGCTGGACTGCCTGGAGCAACTGCCCTTGCCGCAGAAGGCAGCCTTTCTGCTGCACCACGAAGACGGCCTGGCGGTGGACGACCTGGCGCGCGCGCTCGACTGCGGCTTCGAGACGGCGAAGACGCGGCTGCGCTACGCGATGAGCAAGCTGCGCACCTGCATGGGCGCCTACCTGCCGGCCCCCGGCCTGACGGAGCCGCGCCGATGAACCTGCCACCCGACAGGCCCGGTGACGCCATCGACGCCCATCTGCGCGCCGCGCTGTGCCACGCGCCCGATCAGCACGAGCGCGCGCCACCCTTGATCAGCGCCCGCATCCTGGCGGCCGCGCGCCAGGCCGCGCCGCCCGCGCGGGCACGGCCGGGCTGGCTGCCGCGGTGGCTTGCCGCGCCCTGGGCCGGTGCGGGCTCGCTGGCCGCGCTGCTGCTGGTCAGCGGGGTCTTGTGGCTGCAGCGCGATGCGCTGCCGCCGGCGGTGGCGCCGAGCGAAGTCCCGTCGGAGGCAGCGGCCTCGGCCCAGGCGGCACCGGCCACGAAGGCCGCCGAAGCGCCCGTGTCGACATCAGCCGGCCCACCCGAGGCAGCACCAGCCCACGCGCGGCGGGCGGCGCCACCCGTTGCAAGCGCTGATGTGGGCGAACAAGCCCGGGTTCACGCTGCACCTGAGCCAGCCCTAGCTGCCGCTGCAGCGGCCGAGTCGCCCCCAGCGACGGCAGGCGTGATGGCGCCTGCACCGCCTGCACCGGCGATGCCCGAGCGGCTCGCCAGCCCCGCGCCGGCGGCCGAGCCCGAGCCGGCGGGGCCGCGGTCCTGGCGGCCCGGCGTGGCCGACGAGGCAGCGGCTCGCAGCAAGCAGCGCCTGCAGGAGCGCCGCGCCATGGCGGCTCCGGCACCTGCTGCCACCTCTTTGGACTCATCTTTGGCCCGCGCCCTGGCCGGGGCCGCGCCGGCCGCGGCCACACCGATCGCGGCCGACAGCGCCAACGCCTGGTCGGCCCCCACGCCCGATGCCGTGCCCCGCCCTTTGCCCGCGGGCTGGTTGCAGGCCCTGGCCGACGCCACACCGGTCTGGACCGAAATCTCGCCCCCGGGCGCCGCGTTAGCCGACGCCCGGGCCGTCTCGCTGTGGCGCGAGGGCGAGGCCGTCGTGTGGCTGCAGCTGGGCCGCGACCGGGTGCGGTGGTGCAGCGCGGCCACCGGCTGCTGGGAGGCCGTCATCAGCGCCGAGTCCTTGAGCGCACTGAGCGCCGCGCTGGCACCCTGAGTCGGGCTCGCGCCGCGGCACGTTGGGCCTCCGCCCCCTGCGGGGACAGTGGGGAACCAGGGCCCGGCAGTGCCCTCGGGCATCCGCACGAGAACATCCGCCCGCGCCGACACATCCGGTTACCAAGTTAACCCGCAAGGCGCGGATCACGCCTTGGCAGGCTCACGCCATGAGCCACTGGTTCGCCAGACTGCCGTTCCACAGGACCCGCAAAGGGCGGGTTCTTCGACACGACAGGAGCGAGCCATGTTGCAGACCTCGATCAGTTTCGACATCCCCCAGGCCACGCCGCGCGGCGAAGACCGCACTGCGTTCCAGATCGGCTGGGACCACGCCCGCCATGGGCTGCACCTGCCTGCGATCCTCCCGGCGACCCTGCCGGCCGAGTACGGCCTGCAGCCGCTGCGCCAGGGCTGGCATGCCGCCCAGGCCGTGTTCGGCCGCCGCACCTGGCCGGCCCGGCCCGCGGTGCGCCAGTGGCTCGCGCTGCGTCTGGCCGCCTGGCAGGCAGGCGAGGCCTTCGACACCGACGAGCTGATGCCGCAGCATGTGGCACAGATCGCCACGCTCCGCTGTCCCGTGCGCCGCGTGCCGCTGGGCGGCGCCCCCGGCACGGCCGATGCGCCGGTGGTGGTCCGGCTCAACGCTCAGGCCGCGTGGGCGGCGGGCCATCTCGTCATGCTCAGCACCGCCGCGGCGCAGGCCCTGGCGGGCGTGGACGTCGACGAGGCACGCCGCCGCGCACAAGACTGCGAACGGGCGGACGACACCACCGGCGGCACCACCCACGCCCTCGACGCCGCCGGCTGGTGGCGCGTGGCCGCGCTGCGCAGCTTTGCCACGCCCCTGCCCTTTGCCACCGCGGCCTGCCTGCCACTGGCCGTGGTGCCGCCCAACCGAGTGCGCCTGCTCAACGCCGCGCAAGGCTTGCAGGCACTGGTGAACCAAGCCTTCGCCGCCCCCGGCTGGGCCGCCCGCTGCGCCGCGATTGCGGCCCTGCTGCCCGAGCACACCCTGCGCCACGACTTCAACCTCTTCGTCGGCGCGATGGCGCCCCGCGTGCTGGCCGCCCCCACCCAAGGGCAGGACCTGCGCGACGCACTCGAAGACGCCTGGCTGCACGAGCGTGTGCAGCGCCGCTGGCAGCACCTGGTGCTGAGCCTGGGCGAGGCCGGCACCGAAGCGCTGCTCGAGCGGGTGGCGACGCTGCCGCAACCGGGCCGCCATGTACTGCAGCACGCCCCGGCCCAGGCCGTGGAAGCCTGGCGCCTACCGGCGCGCCCCGCGCGCCCCGAGAGCCCGACCCTGGCCCGCCTGAGTGGCCGTGCACCGCGCCGGGGGCCGGGCGCTGCGACGACAATCGCGCCGAGCCTCACCCCCACCGCGCGCGCCCGGCCCGCCACCCTGCCTGCATGAACGACGACCAGCTGCTGCGCTACAGCCGACACGTCCTGCTCGACGAGATCGGCATCGAAGGGCAGCAGCGGCTGCTGGCGAGCCACGCGCTCGTCATCGGCGCCGGCGGGCTGGGTTCACCGGTGCTGCTGTACCTGGGAAGCGCCGGCGTCGGCCGCATCACGGTGGTCGACCCCGACACGGTGGACACCACGAATCTGCAGCGCCAGATCGCGCACTCGCTGGCCACGGTGGGCAGGCCCAAGGCCGAGTCGGCCGCGGCGCGCATCGCCGGCCTCAACCCCGACGTGGCCGTGCGCGCGCTTGTGCAGCGCGCCGATGCAGCCCTGCTCGACGAGCTCGTGCCGCAGGCCGACGTGGTACTGGACTGCAGCGACAACTTCGCCACGCGCCACGCCGTCAACGCCGCCTGCGTGCGCCACGGCAAGCCGCTGGTCAGCGGCGCAGCGATCGGCTTCGATGGCCAGGTCAGCGTGTACGACAGCCGCCGTGCCGACGCGCCCTGCTACGCCTGCCTGTTTCCGCCCTCGGCCGCGCACCAGGACGTGGCCTGCGCCACGATGGGCGTGTTCGCGCCGCTCGTGGGCCTGATCGGCAGCATGCAGGCGGCCGAGGCCCTGAAGCTGCTCGTCGGCACCGGCGAGCCACTCGCCGGCCGGCTGCTCATGCTGGACGCGCGCAACATGCACTGGGACGAAGTGGCCTTCGCCCGGCAGCCCGGCTGCGAGGTCTGCGGTGGCCGCTGAAGCCCTGCGCCGCGTGCTGCCCGGCTGGGCCTTGCAGCGCGGGCCCTGGCGCGCGCTGCTGCTCGTGCTGCTGGCCGTGGTGTCGTGGTTTGCGTTCGCCCGCGTGCAGTTCAACGACGGCGGCCTGCCGCTCGACAAGGGCCGGCACCTCGCCGCCTTCGCCACGCTGGCCTGGGTGGCCACGCAAGCCTTTGCGGGCGCGCACGCGGCCTTCGTGCGCATCGCGCTGGCCCTGCTGGCCTACGGCGTGTTCATCGAGCTGGTTCAGAGTCAGATCCCGGGCCGCTACGCCAGCGGCCTGGACGTGGCGGCCGATACCGTGGGCATCGGGCTCGGGCTGCTGGCGGCGCGCTTCTTCAGCCTCGTGCGCTAACCGGCTCAGAGCTTGGGCGGCAGCGCCAGCAGGCCACCGACGAAAAGCCGGGTGACCAGCGGCGCCATCGCCTCGTGCGTGAGCGCGCCGTCTGCGCGCAGCCAGGTGAAGGTCCAGTTGATCATGCCGAAGAGCAGCATCGCCACCGGCTTGGCCAGGCGGGCCGCGGCGAGCTCGGGCCGCAGCGCCGCCACCGCGTCGGCAAAGGCCTGCACGACGCGGCGCTGGCCTTCGAGCAGCGCCTCGCGCTCGGGCGCGGGCAGGAACTTCACACCTTCAGTCAGCACGCGGTGCTCGTGCTGCGCATGCGCGTAGGCGCGCAGGAAGCGCTCGATCAGGCGCGCGAGGTGCGGCTCGGGCGGCAGCGCCTCGGCGGCGACTTCGCCCACCAACGCCTCGAGCCGCGCCACGTGGCCGCCGGCGATGGCGGCCAGCAGCGCGGGCTTGTCACGCACGTAGTGGTAGAGCGTGGCCTTGCCCAGGCCGGCGGCCTCGGCCACCTGTTGCATCGTGGTGGCGGTGTAGCCCTGGTTGGCGAACAGGCGCGCGGCGGCGGCCAGCAGCTGATCGCGCTGCGCGTCGAAGCCCTGCGAGCGCGGTCGGGCCACGGGATCAGGCTCTCAGCGCTCGTCGAAGCTGACGACCACGCGCCCGGTGAGCGGGTGCGCTTGGCAGGTGAGCACAAAGCCGGCGGCGATGTCGGCGGGCTCCAGCGCGAACTGGCGGTCCATGCGCACGCGGCCCTCGATCAGCTTGGCGCGGCAGGTGGCGCAAACGCCGCTCTTGCACGAGAACGGCAGGTCCAGGCCGCTGCGCGTGGCCGCGTCCAGCAGGTTGGCATCAGCCGCGGTGTAGTCGATCTCGCGCGTGAGCCCGTCGCGCACGAGGGTGATGCGGGCCGTAGCGGCGTCTCCCGGCTGCGGCTGTGGCGCCCGGGCGCTGCGCTCGGCAGGCGGCACGCCGAAGCGTTCGACATGGATGCGGGCCTCGGGCACGCCCTGGCTGCGCAGAGCGGCCTCGACCTCGTCGTTCATCGCGTGCGGACCGCAGACGAAGGCGGCATCCACCGCGCCCGCGCCACCCACCAGGCGCAGGACGGTGGCCAGCCGCTCGGCATCCACCCGCCCGCCGGCAAGCGGTGCATCGACCTGCTCGCGCGAGAACACCGTGAACAGCGCCAGGCGGGCCATGTGGCGGCTCTTCAGGTCCTCCAGTTCCTCCTTGAACATCGTGCTCGCGGCCTGGCGGTTGGCGTACACCAGCGTGGCGCGGGTGTCGGGCGAGGCGGCCAGGTGCGCCTTCAGGATCGACAGCACCGGCGTGATGCCGCTGCCCCCGGCCACGGCCAGCACATGCCGCGGGCGCGCGCCCAGCGCACGGCCGAAGTGGCCCTGCGGCGGCAGCGCCTCGATCACGTCGCCCGGCTTGAGCTGCGCATGCAGCCAGCTCGAAAACGCCCCGCCCTCGACGCGCCGCACGCCCACGCGCAGCGGCTCGCCGGGCGCGGCGCAGAGCGAGTAGCTGCGGCGCAGGTCCTGCCCGTTCACCTGCGCGCGCAGCGTGAGGTACTGGCCCGGCTCGAAGCGCCAGCGCTCGGCCTCGCCGTCGATCGGCGCGAAGCGAATCACACGCGCCTCTGCGGTGTCAGCCTCCACGGCGGCCACGCGCAAGGGATGGAAGTGCAGGCCCGTCATCACAAGGGTTTGAAGTGTTCGAAGGGTTCGCGGCAGGCGAGGCAGCGGTACAGCGCCTTGCAGGCCGTGCTGCCGAAGGCCGACAGGCGCTCGACCTGGGTGCTCTCGCAGCGGGGGCAGGGCACGCGGTGGGCCATCAGGCGCACGGGGGCGCTCGCGGGCGAACTCGCAGGTGAACTGGCGGGTGAGGCCTCATCGCCACAGCGGCCCGGCGGCGCAATGCCGTAGCGGCGCAGGGCCTCGCGGCCGGTGTCGGTGATCCAGTCGGTCGTCCAGGCCGGAGCGAGCTGCTGCGTCACGCGCACAAGGCCCAGGCCGAGGCCGGCCACAGCAGCGCGGGCCTGCTCGGCGATCACCTCGGTGGCCGGGCAGCCGCTGTAAGTGGGGGTGAGCACGATCTCGATGGCATCGGCCTGCAGATGCACGGCGCGCACCACGCCCAGGTCGACGAGGCTCAGCACCGGCACCTCGGGGTCCATGACCTCGCGCAGCGCGGCCCAGGCACGGGCCTCGGCGGCCTCGCGGCTAAGCAGTTCGGCGCCGCACATCACCACACCCCGCCGGGATAGCGTCGCGGCAGGTACTGCAGCTCGGCGAGGATGAAGCCCAGGTGCTCGGAGTGGCGGCCCTGCGTGCCGGTGCTGACGAAGGGCGTGGCCGCCGGCGTCTCCAGCTTCGCCTCGGCCAGAACGGCAGCCACCTCGGCGTGCCACGGCTCGCGCAGCTCGGCGCGCGCGGGCCCCAGGCCCGAGGCGGCCGCCTCGGCATCCACTTCGTCGGCAACGAAGAGCTCGGCCACGTACGGCCAGGCCCGCGCCAGAGCCGCGCGCAGCCGGCGCGCCGACTCTTCGGTGCCATCGCCCAGCCGCACCACCCAGCCGGACGCGTGCTGGTGGTGGTAGCGCACCTCCTTCAGCGACTTGGCGGCGATGGCGGCCAGCGTTGCATCGGATGAGCCCTGCAGCCGCGTGAAGAAGGCCTTCATCCACGAGGCCACGAACAGGTTGCGCAGAACGGTGTCGGCGAAGTCGCCGCCTGGGCTGTGGGCGCTGGGCTTGCGCAGCGGCTGCTCCACCAGCGTGAGGTTGAGGAACTGGTGTTCCTCGCGCAGGAAGGCGAGCGCGTCTTCGCCGAAGCCCTGGCCCTCGAGCGCCGCGGCATGCGTGAGCAGCGCGCGCGCCTGGCCGAGGCTGTCGAGCGCCAGGTTCGACAGCGCGATGTCTTCCTCGAGCACCGGCGCGTGGCCGCACCACTCGGCCAGACGCTGGGCGTGGATGAGGGCCGTGTCGGCGATGCGCAGCACGTAGCGCACGGGTGGCGTGAGGCGCAGCTCGATGGAGGCACCTCCACCTGCACCCATTCGGGCTGAGCTTGTCGAAGCCCCTTGTGCACCACCAGGCCCTTCGACAGGCTCAGGGCGAGCGGATGCGGGCATGGTGTTCACAGGTGGTTCACCGACTCGGGCAGCTCGTAGAACGTGGGATGGCGGTAGACCTTGTCTTCGGCCGGATCGAAGAGCATGTCTTTGTCGCCAGGGTCGCTGGCGGTGATGTGGGCGCTGGGCACCACCCACACGCTGCTGCCCTCTTGGCGCCGCGTGTAGACCTCGCGCGCCAGCTGCACCGCCATCGCCGCATCGGGCGCGTGCAGGCTGCCGCAGTGCTTGTGCTCGAGGCCGGCCTTGGGGCGGACGAACACCTCCCAGAGCGGCCACTCCGCGCCCGTGGGGCCCGCGCTCATGCGGCGGCCTCCGCGGCGGCGCGCTTGGCGGAGTGCGCCAGCGCCGCCTCGCGCACCCAGGCGCCTTCGTCCCAGGCCCGCACGCGCGCCGACAGCCGCTCGGTGTTGCACGGCCCATGGCCGCCGACGACACGCCAGAACTCGCTCCAGTCGATGGCACCGAAGTCGTGGTGGCCACGCTCGGCGTTCCACTTCAGTTGCGCGTCAGGCAGGCTCACCCCCAGCACCGCGGCCTGCTCCACGCAGGCGTCGACGAACTTCTGCCGCAACTCGTCGTTGCTGATGCGCTTGATGCCCCAGCGCGCGCTCTGCGCGCCGTGCACGCTTTCGCCATCGGGCGGGCCGAACATCATCAGGCTCGGCCACCACCAGCGGTTCACCGCGTCCTGCACCATCGCGCGCTGCGCGTCCGTGCCCTGCTTCATCATCACGTGCAGGCTGTCGAAGCCCTGGCGCTGGTGGAAGCTCTCCTCGCGGCAGATGCGCACCATGGCGCGTGCATACGGCGCGTAGCTGCAGCGCGTGAGCGGCACCTGGTTCATGATGGCCGCGCCGTCGACCAGCCAGCCGATCACGCCGATGTCGGCCCAGGAGAGCGTAGGGTAGTTGAAGATGCTGCTGTACTTGGCCCGGCCGCTGTGCAGCGCGTCGAGCAGCTGGTCGCGGCTGGTGCCGAGAGTCTCGGCCGCGGCGTACAGGTACAGGCCGTGGCCGCCTTCGTCCTGGATCTTGGCCAGCAGA
>JBIJAP010000282.1:0-5170 GCA_044345715.1 Rubrivivax sp. | reverse complement strand
TACACCGGGTAGGTCATGGTGTCACCTAGCGCGATGGTGCCGGCCAGGATGTCGGGGGCCTTCACGCCGTGCACGTCGTCACCGACGATCAGGCTGCGCAGTTCCTCGAACACCAGGATCAGTCCGTAGGTCATGAGCACCTGCTGCAGGTGCTCCCGCTCGTACAGGTAGCTGTAGAACGCCCACTCCAGCACGTAGCCCAGCAGCACAGCCAGTACCACGCCGACGAACATCGTGGCGAAGAACCCGCCGCCAAAGGTGGCCCCCACGACCGGCGCCAGCGCAAAGGCCATGTACGCGCCGATCATGTAGAAGCTGCCGTGCGCCAGGTTGATGACGCCCATGATCCCGAAGATGAGCGTCAGGCCGCTGGCCACCAGGAACAGCAGCAGGCCGTACTGGATGGCGTTGAGGCACTGGATCAGGAAGGTGGCGAAGTCCATGCGGGGGGGGGTGGTGCGGGGAAAGGGCTTCGACAGGCTCAGCCCGAACGGGGCGGGGTTCTCAGCCCGAACGGGGTTGGGCACAGCCCCACCCTGCATTCCGTTCGCCCTGAGCTTGTCGAAGGGTCGCCCTGAGCCTGTCGAAGGGCCGCCTCGAGTCTGCTGCCAGGCCCGAGGCGGGTGCCATCACATGTTGCAACCACGTCCCGGGTCGGCCAGGCCCTTCACGGCAACGCCCATCGGCTTGTTCTCCTTACCCACCACCTGGCGCAGGTAGAAGTCCTGCACCGGATCGTGGTTCTTGCCGATGGTGAACTTGCCGCGCGGGCTGTCGATGGTGGCCTTGCGCACAGCCGCGGCGAACGCGGCCTTGTCCTTGACGTCGCCCTTGGTGGCCGTCAGGCCGATGGCGAGGATCTGCGCCGCGTCGTAGCCCTGCACGGCATACACGTCGGGCTGCAGCTTGAAGGTCTTGGCGTAGGCCAGGCGGAAGGCCTTGTCGCGGGGCACATCCAGGCCGTCGGCGTAGTGCAGCGTGGTCATCAGGCCATCGGCATCGGCGCCTTGGGCCTCGAGCGTGCCGTCGGTCAGGAAGCCGGCGCCGAACAGCGGGATGTTCTTCTTCAGGCCCGCGGCGGCGTAGTCCTTGACGAACTTCACCGCGCCACCACCGGCAAAGAAGGTGTACACGGCATCGGGCTTGAGCGAGGCGATCTCGGTCAGCAGGGCCTGGAACTCGACGTTCGGGAACGGCAGGCTCAGCTCCTTCAGCACCTGCCCCTGGCCGTTGGTGGCCTTGGCGAAGCCTTCCTTGAAGCCGGCCACGCTTTCGTCGCCGGCGGCGTACTTCCAGGTGATGGTGACCACACGCTTGTGGCCGCGCTTGCCCACCACCTCGCCGGCGGCAAAACCCGGCTGCCAGTTGCTGAAGCTCGAGCGGAAGATGTTGGGCGCACACATCGGCCCCGTCACGGCCTGCGCGCCCGCGTTCGGCACGATCAGGATCGTGCCGGTCTCGCGCGCCACGCGCGCCATGGCCATGGCCACGCCGCTGTGCACGGTGCCGACGATGACGTCGACGTTGTCGCGCTTGACGAGCTTGTTGACGTTGTCGGTGGCCTTCGACGGATCGCTTTCATCGTCGACCCTCACGAACTCGATCTCGCGGCCGCCGAGCTTGCCGCCCTGCTCTGTGACGTAGAGCTTGAAGCCGTTCTCGATGGCCGTGCCCAAAGCGGCAAAGGTGCCGGTGGCCGGCAGCATGAGGCCGACCTTGAGCTTGGCCTGCTGGGCCTGCGCGGCCAGCGGCAGGGCCAGCGCCAGCGTGGCGGCCAGGGCGATGCGGGTGATGTTCAAGGTTGAGTCTCCTGGGTGTGTGCTTGAAAGAACGCGCCGACCTCGGCGATGAGACGCTCGGGCTGATCGCGGTGCGGCGAGTGGCCGCAGGCGGGCAGTTCGAGCAGTTGCGTCTGCGGCAACCGTTCCCGGATGCCGCGGATCTGCGCCAGCGTGCCGTACTCGTCATCCAAGCCCTGCACCGCCAGCAGCGGACACGCGATGGTGCCGATCTCGGGCGTGATGTTCCAGCCGCGGAAACGCGCATCCAGCCAGATGTCATTCCAGCCGTGGAACGCGGAATCGGGGTCGTCGTGATGGCGGGCCAGGCGCTGGCGCAGGTCCGTCGTCTCGTAGGCCACGCGGGCTTTCTCGATGCTGGCCACCGACAGGTCTTCGACCAGGATGTGCGGCGCCAGCACCACGGCCTGGCTCACACGCTGCGGGAAACGGGCCGCGTGCAGAAGCGCAATCGAGCCACCGTCGCTGTGGCCGAACAGGGCGTAGGGCGCGCTCACGTCCAGGGCCTGCAGCAAGGCGGGCAGCACCTCAAACGCCTGGCGGTGCATGAAGTCGGGGTTCCAGCGCTCGGCAGCCGGCCGCGGCGTGCTGCGGCCGTAGCCGGGGCGCGAGTAGACCAGGCCGCGGCAGCCGAGCGCGCGGCACAGCCGCTCGGGAAAGTCGCGCCACATCGACAGTGAACCCAGGCCCTCGTGCAGGAACACCAGGGTCTGGGCGTGCACGGGCTCGGGTAGGCCCACCCACGCGTGCTCGATGCGCACCGGGCGGCCGGCCCAGTCGACGTCGACGAACGCAGCGCTCACGCGCGGGCTTCCTTCTCGCGCAGCTTGAAGCGCTGGATCTTGCCGGTGGCCGTCTTCGGCAGCTCGCTGACGAACTCGATCAGGCGCGGGTACTTGTACGGCGCCAGCTTGTCCTTGACGAAGGCCTTGAGCTCGGCGTCGGTGGCCTCGCCGCCGGCCTTGAGTACGACGAAGGCCTTGGTCTTGGTCAGGCCCTCGGCATCGGGCACGCCGATCACCGCCGCCTCCAGCACCGCGGGGTGCTGCACCAGCGTGGCCTCCACCTCGAAGGGGCTGACGTAGATGCCGCTGACCTTGAGCATGTCGTCGCTGCGGCCGGCGTAGGTGTAGGTGCCGTCGGCGTTGCGGATGTACTTGTCGCCGCTCTTGGTCCAGCCGCCCTGGAAGGTGTCGCGGGTCTTGGCGGCGTTGCCCCAGTACATCATGGCCGCGCTGGGGCCGTGGATGTAGAGGTCGCCGGGCTCGCCGTCGGGCACATCGCCACCATCGTCGCCGCGCAGCTGGATGTCGTAGCCCGGCACCGGCCAGCCGGTGGTGCCGTAGCGGCAGTCGCCGGGGCGGTTGCTGATGAAGATGTGCAGCATCTCGGTGCTGCCGATGCCGTCGACGATGTCGACGCCGAAGTGGGCCTTGAAGCGCTGGCCGATGTCGGCCGGCAGCGCCTCGCCGGCCGAGCTGGCCAGGCGCAGCGCGGTCTCGTCGCGGCCAGGCAAGGCGGGCGAGGCCAGCATGCCGGCGAAGCCCGTGGGCGCGCCGAAGAAGACCGTCGGCTTGAGCCCTTGCACATCGCCCTTCCAGCGGCGGAACGTGGCGTCGGGCGTGGGCCGCTCGCCCATCAGCAGCACCGTGGCGCCCACCGTCATCGGGAACGTGAGCGCGTTGCCCAGGCCGTAGGCGAAGAACAGCTTGGCGGCCGAGAAGCACACGTCGCTTTCGCGCAGGCCCAGCACGGCGCAGCCGTAGAGCTCGGCCGTCCAGTACGGGTTGGCGTGCGTGTGCACGGTGCCCTTGGGGCGGCCGGTGGAGCCCGAGGAATAGAGCCAGAAGGCCGGGTCGTCGCGGCCGGTGGCCGCAGGCTTCTCGAGAGGGCCGTGGTCGGCGATGAATGCGTCGAAGTCGACTTCTGAGGGATGCATCGGAGCGATGGGTTTGGACACCACGACCTTCTGCACCTCGTGGTCGCTCTTCACCATCGCGCTGGTCAGCGCCGGCAGCAGCGCGCCGCTCACCACGGCGGCCTGCGCGCGCGAGTGCTCCAGCATGTAGGCGTAGTCGTCGGCCGTGAGCAGCGTGTTCACCGCCACCGGCACTAAGCCGGCGTACAGCGCACCCAGAAAAGCCACGGGCCAGTCGCAGCTGTCGAGCATCAGCACCAGCACGCGCTCCTCGCGCTTGAGGCCTTGCGCGCGCAGCGCGGCGGCCATGCGGCGCACGCGCTCGTCAAGCGCGCCATAGCTGAGCGTGCCCCCATCATCTGCAAACGCGGTCTTGGCGGCACGGCCAGTGTTCAGCGCCAGCAGGTGTGCGGCGATGTTGAAGCGCTCGGGGGGTGCTGTCACGGCCGGATCGGCGGGCAGTTCGGTGCTCATGGGGTGTCTCCGTGTGTTCTGGTGCGGCGCGGCGTTCAGCCCAGCGCGCCCAGCACCGCGCTGCCGGCCTGGATGGCCGCGCGGCGGTGATAGAAGTTCAGCGCGCGCAGGCCGCCGAGTTCCTCGCCACCGCCGGCGCGGCCAGGGCCGCCGTGCAGCGACTGCGGCATCACGTTGCCGTGGCCGCTGTGCGTGGCCGCCACCTCGGGGCTGACCACGTGCACGCGGCCATGGCTGGCGGCCAGCGCCAGCGCGGCACAGGCCAGCTCACCGGCATCGGCACCATACAGCGAAGCCACCAGCGAACCCTGCCCGCGCCTCGCCAGCGCCAGCGCATGCGGTAGGTCGCGGCAGGCCACCAGCGTGGCCACGGGGCCGAAGACCTCGGTGTCGTGCACCAGGCGCGCGCCGTCGGCATCGCGCGTGCCCAGCAGCGTGGGGCCGACGCAGCAAGACGTGGCCGGGTCGGCGTCCACCAGCGCGTGGCCTGCGCCGTCGTGCAGCACCTGCGCTTGCGTCTTCAGCTGCGCCAGGCCTTCGAGCACGGCCGCCTTCTGCGCGCGGCTCACCAGGGCGCCCATGCGCACCATCTCGTTGCGGGGGTTGCCCACGGTGATCTTGGCCAGGCGGGCCGATACGGCCTCGGCCACCGCGCCGTACACGTCTGCAGACACCACCACGCGGCGGATAGCGGTGCACTTCTGGCCCGACTTCACCGTCATCTCGCGCGCCACTTCCTTGACCAGCAGCTCGAAGGCCTCGGAGCCCGGCGCGGCGCCCGGCAGCAGCAGCGCGCTGTTCAGGCTGTCGGCCTCGATGTTGACGCGCACCGAGCGCTCGGCCACGGCAGGGTGGCGGCGGATCAGCGCCGCGGTATCGGCGCTGCCGGTGAAGGACAGCACATCGAAGGCCTGCAGCTGATCGAGCAGCCCGGCCGAGCTGCCGCAGACGATGCTTAAAGCGCCCGGCGGCAGGATGC
>JBIJAP010000281.1:0-5184 GCA_044345715.1 Rubrivivax sp. | reverse complement strand
TTGTCCTTCAAGCTCTCGGGCACCTCGCCGTTGACGATGCGCTGCGCCAGGCCCTCGACGATGGCCGTCTTGCCCACGCCGGGCTCGCCAATGAGCACCGGGTTGTTCTTGCTGCGCCGCTGCAGCACCTGGATGGCACGGCGGATCTCGTCGTCGCGGCCGATCACGGGGTCGAGCTTGCCCTTACGGGCACGCTCGGTCAGGTCGAGCGTGAACTTCTTCAGCGCCTCGCGCTGGCCCTCGGCGTCGGCGTTGTCGACTCTCTGGCCACCGCGCACGGCGGTGATGGCGGCCTCGAGCGACTTGCGCGTGAGGCCGTGGCCACGCACGACGGCGCCGAAGTCCGTCTTGGCGTCGGCGGCGGCCAGCAGGAACATCTCGCTGGCGACGAAGTCGTCACCCCGCTTGCCGGCTTCCTTGTCGGCGGCCTGCAGCAGCGACGTGAGATCACGGCCCGGCTGCACCGGCTGCCCGCCCTGCACCTGCGGCAGCGCGTCGATGGCGGTATGCGTGGCCAGCGCGGCCGGGTTGGCGCCTGCGCGTTCGAGCAAGGCGCGTGGGCCGTCGGGCTGGGACAGCAGGGCGGCCAGCAGGTGCGGCGGCTCGATGTAGGGGTTGTCGCGCGCCACGGCGGCGCTGCTGGCGTCTTGCAGGGCCTGCTGCAAGGCGGTGGTGAACTTGTCGAATCGCATGGGTCAACCTCCGGTCTTTCCCTGATGTGAGGTCGCTCAGCCGCCGTTCAAGCCGCAAAAGGGGTGGTGTCGGCCTTGATTGATCTGACGCAAGAAGCGCCAACCGGCCGCAGTCGACTCAGGGCTGCAGCACGTCGCCCAGCGCGCGGTAGTGGCCGGCGTGGAACAGCAGCGGCGGCAGCGCCGAGTCGCAGCAGGCCAGCACACGCCCGATGAAAAGCAGGTGGTCGCCGGCCAGTTGCGACGACACCGTCTCGCATTCGAACACCGCCGCCGCGCCAGCCAACACCGGCGCCCCATGCTCGCCGGCCGACCAGCCGCCTGCGGCGAAGCGGTCCACGCCCCGCGAGGCAAACCGCTGCGACAGCGTCGCCTGTGATTCGGCCAGCACGTTGACGGCAAAGCGCGCGGCGGCACTGAAGGCCGGCGCGGAGGGGCTTTCGCGCCGCAGCGACCACAGCACCAGCGCCGGCTCCAGCGACAACGAGTTGAACGAGTTCGCCGTCAGGCCGACCGGCGTGCCGTCGGCGTCGACGCAGGTGACGATCGTCACACCCGTCGCGTAGCGGCCCAAGGCCGCGCGCAGTTGCCGCGCGTCGACGGCGGCCGGGGCAGAAGCCGATGCCATCTCAGCTGCCAGGTGCCGCATTGCGTGCCTCGATGCCCCAGCGGGCCAGTGCCTCGTCGTCGGCCACGCGGGCATCGACCCAGTGCGCGCCCGACGGCGTGGTTTCCTTCTTCCAGAACGGGGCCTGGGTCTTCAGGTAGTCCATGATGAATTCGCAAGCCTGGAAGGCCTGGCCGCGGTGGGCCGAGGACACGGCCACCAGCACGATCTGTTCGCCCGGCGCAAGGCGGCCGACCCGGTGCACGACACGGGCGCCGCGGATCTGGAAGCGCGCCGAGGCGGCGTCGATGATGGCCTCGATGGCCTTTTCCGTCATGCCGGGGTAGTGCTCCAGCTCGAGTTCGCTCACCGCCTCGCCGGCCGCCGGGTGGCCGCGCTCGCGCACCGTGCCCACGAAGCTGGCGACCGCGCCAACGCCGAGATCGCCTTCGCGCAGCGCCGCGGTCTCGGCCGCGAGGTCGAAGTCCGCCGTCTGAACGCGCACGCAAGAAGCCCGGGCCAGCACCTCAGCCCCCCGTGACCGGCGGAAAGAACGCCAGCTCGACGCCTTCAGCCAGCACAGCGTCATCCGAGCAGGCCACCTGGGCCAGCGCCGCCCGCACCGGCCGATCAGCGCCCAGCACCTCGGCGTGGCGCCCGCCTCGGGCCACCAACTGCGTACGCAGCGCCGCGACGGTCGCGCCCTCGGGCACCTGCACCGTCTCCTGATGCCCCAAGGCCTCTCGGAGCGACGCGAAATAGCGGACGTGGACAGTGGGCATGAAGACGCGAGGCTGGCTCGCCGGGCTGCAACAACAAGGATCGTAGCCGGCCCGGCGTGCGCACACGGCCCGAGTGCTGGAGTCCGGGTCCGCGGCGCGGGAACCGCCCGAATGACGAGGTGACTTCGTGACTCGGCCGTGCCCACCTCGTGCACCGGCACGGGCGGCTTTCAGTTTGGGCAAGACAGCAAGAGTTTCAGCGGCACGATCGCCCGTCGACCGCCGAGGAAGCCCTGAGACGCAGCCCGCGCCGACGCGGAAGAGCACAACAACCGAGGGCCCTCCGGCCCTGCCATCGGGTCAGCCCGCGATCCAGCCCGCAAGAGGCCGGTAGGCTACCCACTCACCCGCCACGATGGCTTGGCCGGGCGGCACATCGACCAGCCCGTCGGCCCACACGGTGGAGGTGAGCACGCCCGAGCCCTGGTTGGCGAACAGTTCCAGCCGCCCATCGGCGGCCACGCGCACGCGCAGGAACTCGCGGCGCTTGTCGGGCCGCGGCCAGTCGAAGCCGGCGCGCATCGGTAAGGCCGGGGGCAGCCCGGCGGGCAGGCCTTGCAGGGCCGCCAGCACCTCGCGCACGGCCAGCAGCCAGGTCACGAACGACGACACCGGATTGCCCGGCAGTCCGACCAGAAGCGCCTCGCTGCCATCGGCGCGGCGGATGGCGCCAAAGGCCAGCGGCTTGCCGGGCTTGATGGCCAGCTGCCAGTTCTCCAGACGCCCCTCGGCCTGCGCCGCGGGCTTGAGGTGGTCTTCTTCGCCGACCGAGACGCCGCCGCTGGTAACGATGAGGTCGTGGCCGGCCGCGGCCTGGCGCAGCGCGGCGCGCGTGGCATCCAGCCGGTCGGGCACGTTGCCGAGATCGGTGACAGCGCAGCCGGCGGCCTCGGCCAGCGCCCGCAGCGTGTAGCGGTTGCTGTTGTAGAGCGCGCCGGGCTTCAGCGGCTCGCCGGGCATGGCGAGTTCGTCGCCGGTGCACAGGATGGCCACGCGCGGCCGGCGCCACACCGGCAACTCGCCCACGCCCACCGACGCCGCCAGGCCCAGCGCCTGGGGTGACAGCCGCTGGCCGGCCGTCAGCACCACCGCACCCTCGGTGACGTCTTCGCCGCGACGGCGGATGGCCAGGCCGGCCTGCGGCTGCGTGTTCACGCGTACGGCCGGGCTGCCGGCGGCGTCGAGCGCCTCGCACTGCTCCTGCATCACCACCGCATCGGCCCCCTCGGGCACCAGCGCGCCCGTGAAGATGCGCGCGGCCGTGCCCGGCAGCAGCGGCTGCCCCACGTGGCCGGCGGGGATGCGCTGCGACACCGGCAGCACCGCGCCGGCAACGGGCACATCGGCCGCGCGCATCGCATAGCCGTCCATCGCCGAGTTGTCGGCGCCGGGCACGGCGATGGTGGCGCGCACCTCGGCGGCCAGCACGCGGCCCAGGGCCTGGAAGCAGGAGACGGTGTCGGTCTCGGTGATGCGGTGGGCGGCGGCTGCGGCAGCCAGGCGCTGCAGCGCGTCGTCCAGCGGCAGCAAGGGACGGGCGGCGTTCATCGCGGGCGGCTCAGGCGTGCTGCTCGATGTAGGCCCGCACCGGCGCCACTTGCGGTGCCATCACCGTGAAGCGGCGCGGCAGCGACTCCAGGTGCCGGAGGGCGGCCGGTGGTTCGGGGTTCACGCCGGTGGCCTCGAGGATGGTGGCCGCGAACTTGGCTGGCAGCGCGGTCTCGAACACCACCATCGGCACACCGCTTTCGCGCTGCTCCCAGGCCACCTTCAGGCCATCGGCCGTGTGGGTGTCGATCAGCGTGGCGTGCTGCTGCCAGCACCGGC
The DNA here is from genome assembly GCA_044345715.1 of Rubrivivax sp. GTDB lineage: Bacteria > Pseudomonadota > Gammaproteobacteria > Burkholderiales > Burkholderiaceae_C > Rubrivivax. The sequence goes on along the minus strand of JBIJAP010000281.1, from coordinate 1,276 downwards.
GAATGGTCTCCAGCCGATCGGCGTGTGTGCTGCGACCGCTGGCAAAGCCGAAGTCGGCACGCGCGCGCTGCATCGTGGCGGCGTCGAGCGTGAAGCCGCCCTGCCGCGGCACCTGTTCGCCGAACAGGCGCGCCACGGAGGCGCCGTCACGGCCGAGCAGGTCGAACACGAAGCGCTCGAAGTTGCTGGCCTTGCTGATGTCCATGCTCGGACTCGAGGTCTCGTGCGTCTCGGCGCTGGCCCGCACGCGGTAGGCGCCGGTGCGGAAGAACTCGTCGAGCACGTCATTTTCGTTCGTGGCCACCACCAGGCGGCGGATCGGCAGGCCCATCATGCGCGCCACGTGGCCGGCGCAGACGTTGCCGAAGTTGCCGCTGGGCACCGTGAAGCTCACGAGCTCCGGCGTGGCCTGGACGCGACCGGAGGTCGCTTGGAAATAGCCAGCGAAGTAGTACACCACCTGGGCCAAGAGGCGCGCCCAGTTGATGCTGTTGACGGTGCCGATTTTCCAGCGCCGCTTGAAGGCGAGGTCGTTGCTGACGGCCTTGACGATGTCCTGGCAGTCGTCGAACACACCCTCGACGGCAATGTTGTGGATGTTGGCGTCCTGCAGGCTGAACATCTGCGCCTGCTGGAACGGGCTCATGCGGCCGTGCGGGCTGAGCATGAACACCTTGATGCCCTTCTTGCCGCGCATCGCGTACTCGGCGGCGCTGCCGGTGTCGCCGCTGGTGGCACCCAGGATGTTGAGCGTTTCGCCGCGGCGGCCGAGCTCGTACTCGAACAGGTGGCCCAGCAGCTGCATGGCCATGTCCTTGAAGGCCAGCGTCGGCCCGTTGGACAGCGCCTGCAGGTGCAGCCCCGGCTCCAGCGTCTTCAGCGGCGTGATGGCCGCACTGCCGAACACCGCCTCGGTGTAGGTGGCGTGCACCAGGCGCTGCAGGTCGGCCGAAGGGATGTCGTCGATGTAGAGGCTGAGGATCTCGAAGGCCAGATCGGCGTACGACAGGCTGCGCCAGCGGGCCAGCGTGGCCGCATCGACCTTCGGGTAGTGCGTCGGCAGGTACAGGCCGCCATCCGGCGCCAGGCCCTCGAGCAGGATGTCGGAGAAGCCGCGGAGCGTCTGATCCCCGCGCGTGCTCAGGTACTTCATCAGCTGAGTTCTTCTTTCCGCAGCTTCACGATCGGCGCCAGCACCGTGGCCAGCGCCTGCATCTGCGCCAGCGCGTCGCTCATGCGGCCCTCCACCGTGTCGTGCGTGAGGATGATCAGGTCG
>JBIJAP010000280.1:0-5185 GCA_044345715.1 Rubrivivax sp. | reverse complement strand
GCAGCAGGTGGGTGCAGTAGACCTTGTCCTTGTACGCCCGCTTGGTGGTGACGACGTGTGCGGTTCCGGTGCGAGATGCCATTTCCGCCATTCTGGATCAATATGCGCGCAAGATCAACACAGTTTAGTGACTACACATTCAGGCACAAAAAAGGCCCAAAAGGGCCGAATTTGTGAGTCGTGACAAGCACTTGGCTACGCCACGCCTTAAGTCAGGGTGCGGAACTTCAGCCTAGCAGCGCGCGGGGCCGGCGCGGCCCCGCTCAGGTCGCTTCGGCCTTCTTGGCCGCGGTGGCCTTGGCGGGCCTGTCGGCGCCTTCGGCCTTGGGGGCCTTCGTGGCCTTCTCAGCCATGGCCGGCTTGGCCGGCAGCGCCGCCGGGTCGAAGGCCGCGCCGCCGACGGTGAGGCCGGCCTGCGAGAAGCGCGCAGCATTGCCCGGGCCCACGCCGCCGACACGTTCGACCAGGTCGCCCCAGTTCTTGAAACTGCCAGCCTCGCGGGCCTTGAGGATCTTGCCCGACAGGCCCGGGCCGATGCCCTTGACGCTTTCGAGCTCGGCTTGCGTGGCGCGGTTCGCGTCGGTGGCCTGCGCCAGCGGCGAGAAGGCGACGAGTGCGGCAGCGACGAGGGCGATGAAGTTGCGGATCATGGTGGTTCTCCTGGGAGTGAGGATCAAACGATCAGGTTGAGGGGCTGCGAACTCCCGTTGCCTCGGTGGCGCTGTGCTCTTTGCAGGCACTTCGGCGTCGGGATGGAATGCATTGTTGGGAGCCGTCCGGGCGCGGTCATTCCCTCGCGGCGGGGCCTGCGGGGTGTGCTTCGAACGGGGGTGTGGCGCGTCCCCCGGGCGGGGGATCGCCGGCCCTGGCGGCGGGGCTCAGCCCTGGGCTGACGTCGTGGAGATGGCCCGCCGGAGGGCCTCGAGCACCGCGGCCTCGTCGGGCCAGCGGCCATGGCCACCGAGCACGCTGACGCGGTTGTCGGGGCCCCAGGGGCGCCACAGCGTGGGGTCGCTCGGCCCCATCACGCTGATCAGCGGCGTGCCCACCGCGGCGGCCATGTGCGCCGGGCCGGTGTCGTTGGACACCATCGCGGCCGCGCGCGACAGCAGCGCCGCATAGACGCCCAGGTTCACGCCCGGCAGCAGGCACGCGCCGGCAAAGTGCTCGCGTGCGATGCGCTCCTCTTCACCCGGGCCCGGGCACACCACGATCGGCAGCCCGAGCGCGGGCAGGCGCGTGGCCACGAACTCGGCGAAGCCAGGCCAGGTCTTGTCCTGCTGGTTCCAGGTGCCGCCAGCAAAGGGGCAGATCACGATCACGCGCTCGGGCAGGCCGTGCGCGGCGCGCAGCGCGGCGGCCTCGTGCTGCTGGGCTTCGGTGGGGCGCAGGTTCACGGCCGCGGGCAGCGGCGCCGGCGCGCCGAGCAGGGCGTCGCCCAGGCGCCAGTACACCGCCAGCTCGTGCACGTCGCGGGGGCGCGGCACGGCGCGGCCCAGCAGCAGGCGGCGGCCCTCCCAGGCGTGGCCCAGGGCGCGCAGGCCGGCGAGGCGGAACTCCAGCGCGCTCGAAAACGAGTCCGGCAGGCACAGCGCATGCAGCGGGGCCGCGCGGAAGCGCGGGTCGGCGGCGCGCGCCTCGTCGCGCAGGCGCCGCAGCAAGGCCACGCGATCGGTGGTCGTCTTGGGCAGCCCGTGCACCGGCCAGCCGGTGCCGGCCAGCAGGTCGCGTGCCCAGCTCTTGCCCACCAGCACGGGGGCAAAGCCGGCATCGGCCAGGCGCTGCAGCATCGGCAGCGCAAGCGTCACGTCGCCGACCCAGTTGCGCAGCCTCACGATCAAAGGCTGCGCGATCGGCGACTGTGGCGCCGAAGTCTCGGCATTTGTGGGGAGCGGGTGGGCCGACATGGTGCGGATAATCCGCAGCGATTCTGGCCGATGCCCCTTTGCTGCCGACACCCGTCGCCGACACCCGACCCATGATTTCGAAGCCCCCGCTTGCCGCCGCCGATGTGACGGCCTTCCACGACCACCTGCTCACCGCCGCCGGCTGGCCGCAGGCCGAGCCCGCGCCGCCGTCGGCGGGCCTGTGGCGCTGGGTGCAGACCAACCACCGCAACAACTGCCTGCTCTGGGCCGAAGAAGACCTGGCACGCCGCACCACAGTGGCCGACGCCGAGATCGCCGCCAACAAGCGTGCCATCGACGGCTTCAACCAGGCCCGCAACGACGCCACCGAGCGGGTGGACGAACTGCTGCTGCTGGCCCTGGGTGTGGTCGATGAAGCCGCAGCGCGCAGCGAGGCGCCGCTGGCCCAGGTGGCCGCCGGCGCGCGCCTGAACAGCGAAACCGCAGGCAGCATGATCGATCGCCTGTCCATCCTATCGCTCAAGCTCAAGGCCATGGGCGAGCAGACCCGGCGCGATGATGTCGACGAGGCCCACCGGGCGGCCAGCCGCATCAAGCACGAGCGCCTGGCCCAGCAGCGCAGCGATCTCGCCGGCTGCCTCGATGCCTTGCTGGCGGAAACCGCCGCCGGAACGGCCTTTTTCAAGGTCTACCGCCAGTTCAAGATGTACAACGATCCGGCCTTCAACCCGGAACTGGTCAAGGAACTGCGGCGTCAGCCCTAAAACACGAGTGAGCACCGCGCCGCGCATCCTGATCGTCAAGACCTCGTCGATGGGCGACGTGGTGCACGCCACGCCGGTGGTGTCGGACATCCTGGTCCACTTTCCGCAGGCCCAGATCGACTGGCTCGTCGAGGTGCCGTTTGCCGCCATCCCGAAAATGCACCCGGGCGTGCGGCGCGTCATTCCGATGGCCTGGCGCAAGTGGCGGCACCAGTTGTTCAGCGGCGCCACCTGGCAGGCCATCGGCGCACTGCGCGCCGAGCTCAAGCGCGAGCGCTACGACGTGGTGATCGATCTGCAGGGCCTGCTGAAGAGCGCGCTGTGGGCGCGGCAGGCCGCCGGCCCCGTCGTCGGATACGACCGGGCCAGCGCACGCGAGCCGCTGGCGGCGTCGCTGTACTGGCGCGGCGCGGCCGTGCCCAAGGACCTGCAGGCCGTGCAGCGCAACCGCCTGCTGGTAGCGGCTCACCTGAACTACGCCTCCCCGACGGCCGCGCCGGTGTTCGGCCTGCAGGCGTCGGGGCAGGGCTGGAAGCCGCGCGACACCTACGCGGTGCTGATCCCCAACGCCAGCCGTGTCAGCAAGCTCTGGCCCGAGCGCCACTGGGCTGCCGTGGGCAAGCGTCTGCACGAGCGCGGCTGGCTGCCGCTGGTGCTGTGGGGCCGCCCCGAAGAGCAGACGCTGGCCGAGCGCATCGCCGCCGGTTGCGACGGCGACGTGCCGCCGTTCCTGAGCGTGGGCGACATGGCTGGCGTGTTGGCAGGCGCGCAGCAGGTCGTCGGTCTGGACACCGGCTTCACGCACCTGGCCGCGGCCCTGGGCCGGCCGACGCTGGGCATCTACTGCGACCACGAACCCGGCCTGGCCGGCATCACCGGCCCCGGCTGCGTCGCCAGCATCGGCGGCAAGGGCCAGGTGCCGCAGCGCAACGAGGTCGTTGGGCTGCTGGCCCAGCACTTCGGCGTCTGAGCTCGCCTCAGCGCTGGCCTTCGGTCCGGCCCGGCCCGGCAGGCCGGCGGCCGGTAGCCATCACCACCTCGCGATTCAAGACAGGTCGCTGCGCTGCGGCGGGACGCTGTCCCAGGCCAGGCAGCCCGGGCACTGCCAGAAGTGGCGCTGGGCATCGAAGCCGCAGCTGGCGCAACGGTAGCGCTGCAGCGGTCGGGCGGCACGCGCCACGGCCTCGCGCAGAGCCTTGCGGGCGTCATCGCCCAGCTCGGTGGGCGCCGTGAGCGCGAAGGGCAGCAGCAGCTGCGCCGCGGACAGCGTGGGGTGGGCCTTCAGGTGCGCCAGGATACGCGGCAGCCGCTCGGCCACCGGGCGCTCGGCGTCCAACGGCTCAAGCGCCTGCAGCAGTTCGACCGCCGGCTGCGTGGCCAGCGCCGTTTGCAGCACCTCTCGCGCGGCGTCGACTTGCCCCGTGGCCAGCGCGCAGGCGGCGTACTCGGCGGCCACCAGCACGAAGTCGCCGCCGTGGCGTTGGCGCAGGGCGTCCCAAGCGCGCAGCGCGCCTGCGGCGTCGCCCTGGCGCTGCAGTCGCTGGCCGGCCATCACCCAGGGCCGCAGCGCCTCGGGCGCGGCGGCCTGCGCGCGGGCCAGTGCGGCGCTGGCCTCGTCGGCGCGGCCGGCGGCGTCGAGCTCCTCGGCGCGCTCGCACTCGTAGTGCGCGATGCGGCCGGCAAAGCTGCCCAGGCCGCGGCCCTCGAGCCGACGGGCCACTTGCGCGGCCTGCTCCCAGCCGCGCGAGCGTTCGTACAGGCTCAGCAGCGCCAGTTGCGCCTCGCCGTCGTACGAGGTGCCCAGCAGCGCCGTCCAGGCGGCCTCGGCGCGGTCGAAGAGGCCGGCCTTCATGAAGTCCTGCGCCAGCGCCAGCTGCGCGCGGGTGCGTTCGGCGGCACTCAGGTCGCCGCGGCCCACCAGGTGCTCGTGCACGCGCACCGCGCGCCCGAACTCGCCGCGGCGGCGGAACAGGTTGCCGAGCGCGAAGTGCAGTTCGGTGGTGTCGGGGTCGTTCTGCACGGCCTCGATGAAGGCGTCGATGGCCTGGTCCTGCTGTTCGTTGAGCAGCAGGTTCAGGCCCTTGAAGTAGGTGCGCGGCGAGTCGTCGCGTTCGCGCTTGAGTTGGCGAAGGTCGAGCCGCGAACCCAGCCAGCCCAGCGCAAAGGCCACGGGCAGGCCGATCAGCAGCCAGCTCAGGTCAGGTTCCATGGGGAAGGGGAGCGCGGCTCAGAGCCCGACTCGCGGCGGTTGTTGATCGGGGCCGAAGCCCGAGGGCAGGGTGCTGGGTGCGGGCACAGCCGCGGCGCCTTCGGCCGCAGGCCGGCTGGCGGCCGGCCGCCGCCGCTGCCAGCGCTGCCAGGCCCCGGGCAGCATGGCGATCACGCCCAGCGCCGCGCCGGCCGCGAACACCGCCAGCATGACGATGACCATCGGCGCCTGCCACTGCGCGCCGAAGAACCAGTTCACCGTGACGGCCTGCTGGTTGTTCAGCGCGAACGCGAACAGCGTGAAGAAAATGAAGGCCCGTAGGAGCCAGACGAGGACGCGCATCG
>JBIJAP010000278.1:0-5188 GCA_044345715.1 Rubrivivax sp. | reverse complement strand
CGCGCGAGCGCGCGCTGCGCCCCACGCCGACCGAGCCCGCCCACGTGCGTGCGGCCGCAGCCTCGCTGCGCGAAGGCGACCGCCGTGAATTCGCCGAACTGCCTGGCGGCGAGCGCCTGGCGCTGTGGTGGTTGACGCAGCCCCGCAGCGACGCCCCGACGCTGCTGTACCTGCACGGCACCTTCCGCAATCTCTACCAGAACCAGCCCAAGTTGGACGCGCTGCGCGAGGCCGGCTATGCCATTCTGGCGGTGGACTATCGCGGCTGGGGTGACAGCACCCCGAGGGTGCCCAGCGAAGACAGCATCCTGGCTGACGCCGATGTGGCATGGCAGGCGCTGCGCCGCTACCAACCCGACCCGGCACGCCGCGTGATCTATGGGCACTCGATGGGAGGCGCCGTGGCGGTGGCACTGGCCTCGTCGCTGCGGGCCGGCGACGACTATGCCGCACTGGTGCTGGAGGCCACCTTCACGAGTCTGCCCGACGTGGCCCGTGCGGCGGGTCTGGTGGGCCGCATCGCGGCGGTCTTCAGTCCGGTTGATTTCAACTCGCTTGCCCGCATCGGCCGGGTCGACGCTCCGGTGCTGATGCTGCACGGAACCGCCGACGACACGGTGCCCATCGCCTTGGGCCGACGCCTGCGCGACGCGCTGCCGGCCTCGCAGGTGCGCTGGATCGAGTTCGAGGGCGGCAGCCACAGCCGCCTTCAAAGCGAGCATGCCGAGCGCTACCGCCGCGCTTTCACCGAGACCCTGCCCCAGCTGATGGCAGCCGGCGGCGCGACGCGCAAGGCATTGCCCGAGCCACCCGCCCCGCCCACCGAGCGACCCAGATGATGCCCACTTCACCCAGAACCGCTGCGATGACCTCCTTCGTCGACTTCAAGAACGTCTGGCTCGCCTACAACGAAGAACTGCTCGCCCAGGGCCAGTTCGCGGTCGAGGACATCAGCCTGCAGGTGACCGAAGGCGAGTTCATCGCCATAGTCGGCCCCTCGGGCTGCGGCAAGAGCACTTTCATGAAGCTGGCCACAGGCCTGCGCCGGCCGAGCAAGGGCACGGTCATCATCGACGGCCAGCCGGTGACCGGGCCACTCAAGATCACCGGCATGGCCTTCCAGGCGCCGAGCCTGCTGCCCTGGCGCACCACGGTGCAGAACGTGATGCTGCCGCTGGAGATCGTCGAGCCCTACCGCAGCCAGTTCAAGGCCAAGAAGAAGGAGTTCGAGGCCAAGGCGCGGCAGCTGCTGCAGAGCGTGGGCCTGGCCGGCTACGAAGACAAGTTCCCGTGGCAGCTGTCGGGCGGCATGCAGCAGCGCGCCAGCATCTGCCGCGCGCTGGTGCACGAGCCCAAGATGCTGCTGCTCGACGAGCCCTTCGGCGCGCTCGACGCCTTCACGCGCGAGGAACTCTGGTGCGCGCTGCGCGACCTGCACGCGGCGCAGAAGTTCAACGTCATCCTCGTCACGCACGACCTGCGCGAGAGCGTGTTCCTCGCCGACACCGTGTACTGCATGAGCCGCAGCCCGGGCCGCTTCGTGGCCAAGCGCCAGATCGAGCTGCCGCGCCCGCGCGACCTGGAGATCACCTACACGCCGCAGTTCACCGACATCGTGCACGAGCTGCGCGGCCACATCGGGGCCCACCGCAACGCCATCGGCAAGAGCGGCGCGGCCGCGCCGCAATAAACGAGGGCCCACACATCATGGTCGTGAGCAAAAACGTCGAACGCTGGTCGCCCCTCATCGTGCTGGCGGCCGCACTGCTGCTGTGGCAGGCCATCGTGGCTGGCTTCAGCATCCCGGACTTCATCTTCCCGAGCCCCTGGCAGATCGGGCAGCAGTTCATCGAGTTCAAGGGCCCGCTGCTCGAAGCGGCCTGGAAGACCTTCTGGGTCACGATGGTGGGCTTCGGCATCAGCATCGTCGTGGGCGTGATGCTGGGCTTTTTGATCGGCAGCTCGCGGCTGGCCTACACCGCGCTGTACCCGCTGATGGTGGCCTTCAATGCCGTGCCGAAGGCGGCCGTGGTGCCCATCCTCGTGGTGTGGTTCGGCATCGGCATCGGGCCTGGCGTGCTGACGGCCTTCCTGATCAGCTTCTTCCCGATCACGGTGAACATCGCCACCGGCCTGGCGACGCTGGAACCCGAGCTCGAAGACGTGCTGCGGGTGTTGGGCGCCAAGCGCTGGGACGTGCTCGTGAAGGTGGGCCTGCCGCGCTCGATGCCGTACTTCTACGGCTCGCTGAAGATCGCCATCACGCTGGCCTTCGTGGGCACCGTGCTGGCCGAGATGACCGCCGGCGACAGCGGCATCGGCTACCTGATGCAGAGCGCCGGCAGCCAGCAGCGCATGCCGCTGGCCTTTGCCGGCCTCGTCACCATCGGCGCCATGGCCATGGCGATGTACGAGCTGTTCAGCTGGATCGAGCGGCGCACCACCGGCTGGGCGCACCGCGGTTCGCAGAACCACTGAAGTCGCGGCGATGGCCCTGACACCCGAGCAGACGCTGCGCCACCTGCGGGCCGCCAACGCGGTGGCGCAGGCCGCGCTGGCCATGGGCAAGCACCCGTTCGGCGCGGTGCTGGTGGCGGCCGACGGCGAGACGGTGCTGCTGGAGCAGGGCAACGTCGACGGCGTCAACCACGCCGAGGCCGTGCTGGCGCGCGTGGCCGCGCACCGCTTCGAGGCCGAACAGCTGTGGGGCTGCACGCTCGTCACCACGGTGGAGCCCTGCGCCATGTGCGCGGGCACGCAGTACTGGGCGCACATCGGCCATCTGGTCTACGGCATGAGCGAATCGCGGCTGCTCGCCATGACGGGCAACCACGCCGAGAACCCGACGCTCGATCTGCCCTGCCGCGAGGTGTTTGCACGCGGCCAGAAGCCGATGCAGGTGGTGGGCCCGGTGCCCGAGGTCGAAGAAGAGATTGCGGCACTGCACCGCGACTTCTGGCGCACGCACGGGGCTTGATCACACGATGGCCGGCTGGCATGCGCACCTGGCGTTGCGCTACTGGATCGACACGTCCACGGGCACGCCCACCACGCGCGCGCACGATCTGCACGAGGGGCCGCTGCGCGTGCTGCGGCGGCTGTACCCCGAAGGGCCGGGCATCTGCCACCACGTCGTGGTGCATCCGCCGGGCGGCATCGTCGGTGGCGACCGGCTGGAGCTCGAGGCCACGCTGGGCGAGGGCACGCATGTCGTGGTCACCACGCCCGGTGCGGCGCGCTACTACCGCAGCGAGGGCGAGGCTGGCTTGCACCAGGTTCAGAAAGTGCGGCTGGCGCTGGCAGCCGGGGCGCGGCTGGAGTGGTTGCCGATGGAGGCCATTGCCTACAGCGGCTGCAACGCCCACAACCGCATCGAACTGTCCCTGGACCCCGGCGCGCAGATGATCGGCTGGGATGTGCTGGCGCTGGGCCTGCCGGCCTCGCAGCAGCCCTTCGTGGCGGGCAGCGTGCAGCAGCACCTGGCACTGCCCGGCCACTGGCTGGAACGTGGGCGCATCGCGGCCGACGACCGGCTGCTGCGCGAATCGCCCCTGGGCCTGGGTGGCGCCACGGTGCTGGCCACCGCCTGGTGGGCCGAGGGCGAGGCCATCCCGCGCGAACGCCGCCAGCGCCTGCTGGACGCCGCACGCGAGCACACCGAGCCGCTGCCTGCCGGCGCCGGCAGCCCGCTGCGCGCTGGCGTGAGCTCGCCGCACGAGCGCGTGATCGTCCTGCGCGTGCTGGCCGAGAAAGCCGAGCCGGCGATGGCGCTGCTGCACCGCGTGCGCGCCACCTGGCGCAGCGAGGCCTGGGGCTTGAAGGCCGAACCACCGCGCATCTGGCGCACCTGAGAGTGGCGGGGCAGCGCTGCCGCCGCCCCCCGACCTCCGACCTCCGACCTCCGACCTCCGTTCGGGCTGAGCCTGTCGAAGCCCTGGTGGCGCGCCGACACTCCCTCTCGAAGCATCGCGGCGGCAAAGGGCTGTGCGGGTGGGGGCTGCGGCGTGAGTTGAAGCTTCAAGATCAGGCCGCAGCCCCCACCCGCACAGCCCTTTGCGACAAGCGGGGTTGGCTCTTTGACCCAATACACCCAGCGGTGGATGAGTGGCAGGCGGTGCTGAGGACAGGGCTTCGACAGCCTCAGCCCGAACGGAGGTGGTGTGAACGGGCCTGGGCAAAATCGGTGCGAGCCGAACGCCCGCTAAGAGCCGACTGTGTAAGGCCAGCGCACGGTGAAGCCGACATTGCCCTGGGCCGATAGGTGCGAAGACTTGGCCCGCACCGCACTACGATGCCCCCGCGCCATTGCTGCGCCCGGACACCCATGAACGCCGTAGAAATCGAACAAGCCATCTCCGACCTGGCGCTTCAGCCCTTCGACGCGGCCGAGTTCCCGTTCGCCTTCCTGGCCGCCTTCGGCAACAAGGACACCACGCTCAAGCGCCTGCGCAGCGGCAACAGCAATGCGTCCGACGTGCCCGGCGGCCTGCTCCAGCGCAACCACATCCACATCGCCACGGGTGCGGCCGACAGCACCGGCAGCCAGCTGCAGGCCCTGCGCGACAGCCCTGCCACCGCCAAGGCCAAGGCGCGCTTCATCGTGGCCACCGACGGCCACACGCTGGAGGCCGAAGACCGCACGAGCGGCGACACCATCGCCTGCGCCTACGCCGACTTCGCCAACCACTTCGGCTTTTTCCTGCCCCTGGCCGGCATCTCCACCATCCAGGAGATCAAGGACAACCCCATCGACGTGCGCGCCACTGGGCGCCTGAACAAGCTGTACGTCGAACTGCTGCGCGAGAACCCCGCCTGGGCCAGCGCCGAGCGCCGTGCCGACATGAACCACTTCATGGCGCGGCTCATCTTCTGCTTCTTTGCCGAAGACACCGACATCTTCAACGGCACGGGCCTGTTCACCCGCACCATCGAGCAGTTCACCGAACGCGACGGCAGCAACGTGCACACGGTGATGGCCGAGCTGTTCCGCGCCATGAACGTGAAGCCTGCCGACCGTGCCGCCGCCGGCCTGCGCCCCTGGGCGGACCAGTTCCCCTACGTGAACGGCGGCCTGTTCTCGGGCAGCCCCGAGGTGCCGCGCTTCACGCGCATGGCGCGCAGCTACCTGCAGCACGCCGGCACGCTGAACTGGAAGCAGATCAATCCCGACATCTTCGGCAGCATGATC
>JBIJAP010000275.1:0-5232 GCA_044345715.1 Rubrivivax sp. | reverse complement strand
ACGCGACAGAGGTGCTCGAAATCAGTCAATCAGCCGCGCCTCCGCAGATCTTGGTCACCTTGGCGTGTTCGGCGATGTTCTGCCGCCCACGCTCCTAGGGTGGTGAGAACCGGACTCTGGCCTGCATTCAGCGTGGGTGCGTCGTTGACGGCCGTGATCGTCAGCGAGGAGTTCTGGATGAGGCTTGCACTCACCGAGTCCTCGACAAACCACCGCATGGACCGGGTGGCACTGAACTGCGTCGGATGGTCGCTGGTGCTGCTGTAGGCCACCGTCCGCAGGGTGGCCTGATAGTCGGCGACACTGGCGCTGCCGGTGAGGGTCAGCACGCCGGTTGTCGTGTTGAAGCTTGGAACAATGCCCGCAGTAGGCGTCACCGTCAAGAGATCGGCGGCGTGTAGTCCACTGGTGATCTGGACCACGGCCCGCATTAGGTTGGGGTTGTCCGCATCGCTCAGGACGAGGGCAGGATCGAGAGCCAGCGCCGCGGCGTTTTCGACGTAGTCCGGTGTGGAGCCGCTCAGCTGCAGCACGGGCTTGCTGTTCGCCACGAAATCCACCTGGAAGTTCGCCACCGCAGTCAGCGATCCGCCCTGGCCTGAGTTCCCCTGATCGTTGACCTCGACCGTGACGGACACCAGCCCGATGAAGCCGGCGGCAGGCTGCAGTCTCAAGCTCTGCAGTGCGCCATTCAGGCTGGCGAGCGTGCCGGAGAAGGTGGCGGTGGGGTCGCTCAAGCCATCCCCGACGTCGAAGTTCAGGCCGCTGACGGAGCCGACATCGAAATGGGCGCCGTCTGAAGCCGAGATCGTCACACTCAGAGCCGAGCCTCCGGCGTCAATGTCCGCCACTTCGATGCGGTTCAGGATGCTGGCGAATTGCGTGGGTTGGTCCTGGTGACCGCGCAAGACGCCCGTGGGTGGCACGATCGTTGGTGCGTCATTGACCGCGCTGACGGTGACGGCAACGGTGTCGCTGTTGGTGGAGAAGGCGGAGGTGCCACCACCGACGCCGGGATTCACCTTGGTGCCTGCGCTGCCTGTGGTGGTGTCCCAGGCGCGGAAGGTCAGGGCATCTGCGGTGGTGCCGTTGTAGTTGGCAGCAGGCTGGTAGTAGAGGCGGGCATCAGCGGCCAGCAGCAGGGCACTGGTGGTGGAGACTGTGCTGACCTGGACCCAGCTGCTGCCGCCGTTGGTGGAGTACCAGAGGGTGCCGTTGGTGGTATTCGTGGCGGTGATGGCGATGCCCTTGAGCGCTCCGCTATCGACATCGCTGATGCCGCCGACCAAGTCGGAGACGAGGGTGCCGGCGACACCGGAGGGCGCTGGGGAGTCCTCGGCAAGGCTGGTGAGAACCGGGCTCTGGCCTGCATTCAGCGTGGGTGCGTCGTTGACCGCAGTGACGGTGACGGCGACGGTGTCGCTGTTGGTGGAGAAGGCAGAGGTGCCGCCACCGGCGCCGGGATCCACCTTGGTGCCGGCGCTGCCCGTGCTGGTGTCCCAGGCGCGGAAGGTCAGGGCATCTGCGGTGGTGCCGTTGTAGTTGGCAGCAGGCTGGTAGTAGAGGCGGGCATCAGCGGCCAGCAGCAGGGCACTGGTGGTGGAGACCGGGCTGACCTGGATCCAGTTGCTGCCGCCGTTGGTGGAGTACCAGAGGGTGCCGTTGGTGGTGTTGGTGGCGGTGATGGCGATGCCCTTGAGCGCTCCGCTATCGTCATCGTTGAGGCCTCCGACCAGGGCGGAAACGAGGGTGCCGGCGACACCGGAGGGCGCTGGGGAGTCTTCGCCAAGTGTGGTGAGAACCGGGCTCTGGCCTTCATTCAACGTGGGTGCGTCGTTGACCGACGCGATGATGACTGTGCTGGTGGCTGACGCCGACAGGCTGCCGTCGAACACCGTGGTGGTCAGCGTGCGCGTGCCGTCGAGATCGTTGTTGACATTGAGCGCACCGGTGTAGGTGATCCTGCCAGCGGTGGTGAAGTAGCTGTTGAGGTCGGCCGTCGTGCCCGAGAAAGTGCGCGCGGTGCCCGTGCCGCCCACCGTGATCCCGGTGCCGGCGTTGCCAGTGATGGTGCCGTCGGCGATGGAAAGCGTGACGGTGAGGTTGGTGCTGTCTACGTCGGCAAAGGGGGTGCCGGTGTACAGGAGGTTACCGGCGATGTCCTCGGTGAAGGAAAAACTCACCGGCGCGGAAACGGTGGGCGCATCGTTGAGCGTGAGCTGCCGCAGCTCCAAGTCCTCGGCGGGGCTGGCGAGCAGCCGCGTCGTGCCCCCGGCGATGAAGGTCTGGCTCTCACCCGCGCCCACGATCTCCAGCGGCTGGGTCACGGTCAGCGGGGTGGCCAGGGTGTAGGTTCCGGCCTGCAGCGTGACCTCGTCGCTGGCGCCCGTGGCGTTCGCTGCCAGCACGGCCTCGCGCAGCGAGATGCCGCCGTCCGCGCCCGGGTTGGCGATCAGCGCGCTGATCGAGGACGTGTTGCCGTCGACGACATCGGTGAAGACGTTGGCTGTCACGCTGGCCAGCGTGGAGGTCCAGGCCGTCGCGGCCAGCGGGGCGCCTGGCGCGACCTCGCCCAGGCGGACCTCCAGCGCCCAGTCGCCCCCCTGCGCGGCCGCGCCGGTGGCGTCGCTGCTGGCGGCCACGTCCACGCCCAGCGCATCGCCCAGGCCGGCCAGCAGCCGCTCGCCCGCGGCGGAGCCGGCGAGGTCGCAGCCGTAGAGCAGCAGGTCGCCGTCGGCCGTGAAGCCGGTGCTCCAGCGGGCCAGTTCCTCGTGGCGGGCCTGCAGCGTGGCTTCGTCGAGCCAGCGGTCGCCGACGGTCGTGCCCAGGTCCACGCGCCCCGGCGCGGCGTGGCTGACCAGGTGCACGGCGTCGAAAGGGCGCTCGGCCTGCGCCAGCCGCTCGCCGATCTGCGCCAGCGCATCGCGGTCGGCGGCGAGCATCAGCACCTCGGTGTGGCCGGGGCTCGACGCCCTCAGGCCGGCCACCAGCTGCGCGCTGTCGGGCAGGTTCGCCGCCACGACGATCAGTGCCCGCGGCGCGGCCGTGGCCACGTCGGCGCCGGTGAGCGCGGCCAGGCCGGCCGCGGCCTCGGGGCTGCCGGGCAGCACCAGCTGCGCGCCCGGTGCCAGGGCCTGGCCCCAGGCCGCCAGCTCGCCGGCCCGCGCCAGCAGGGTCGGCGCATCCAGCGCGGTGCGCCCGAGTTGCAGCGTGCCATCCACCGTGCGGCCCAGCAGATGCAGCGTGCCGACATCGGTGCGGCCGCGCAGCAGCTCGGTGGCCCGGGCGATGCCGTCGTCTGCGGCGTTCAGCTTCACGATCTCCAGCGGCTGCCCGGCCTGCTGCCGCGCCTGCAGCTCGGCCAGGCGGCCGTCGGCCGCGGGCAGCAGGCCGTCGACGAGCGCGATCTCGGCCCGCGGCGCCGCCTGCACCAGCGAGGCCTGCAGCGAGGGTGCATCCAGCCGCCGTTCGTCGAAGAGCGCCCCCACGCCGGCCGCCCCGCCCGTGAAGGCTGCGGCGAAGTCGGCCGAGTACAGCAGCCGCGGCTCGACGGGCTCGATCACGAAGCGCCGCCGCGGGGCGGCGCTGGGCGCCGGGCTGCAGGGCGGCGGGCCGCGGCGGCGAGCCGAAGGCTTCACAAGCCCTCAGCCGCGCCCGCCCGGGGATTCGGTCGGCGCCGGGTTCTCTACCAGGGAGCAGCGAACGCCAGCGGGCAGGCGCTGCTTCGGGTTGGGCAGGCTCAGGCGCACCCGGAACGTGTTGCTGGCAGCGTCGATGACGCGGTCGACATGCGTGACCTGCGCCGCCACGGGTTTGACGCCGGCGAGTTCGGGCTGCAGCAGCATCCGGTCGCCCGCGGCGTACTGGCCAAAGCGGGTGGCGGGCACCAGCAGGTCCACGCGCAGCGGGTCCAGCGAGACCAGACGCAGCAGCGGCCGGTCTTCCACGCGCTCGCCGGGCTGGCGGTAGCGCTCGACGATGGTGCCGGCAAACGGCGCGCGCACCACGCGCTGGTTGACCTGTGCGCGCACCACCTCCAGGTCGGTGGCGAGCACGGTGCGCTGGCTGCGGCTCTGCACCAGCTTCTGCTCGGCCAGCCGCAGCTCGGTGTGCGACTGCTCGACCGCCAGCGGGGAGATGAAGCCCTGCTCGAGCAGCTCGCGCGAGCGCACGTGGCGCTGCTGCGCCAGTTCGAGCGAGGCCTCGGCCGCACGCACCTCGGCCTCGGGGCTCCAGCGGGCGCGGGCCGCGCGCTCGCCGGCGCTCTCGACCTCGCTGCGCAGCGCGACGAGCCGTTGGCCCTCACGCACCGTGTCGCCCACGTCGACAGCCACTTCTTCGATGACGCCCGTGACCGGCGAGCCGATGTCGGCCACCCGGTTCGGGCTGATAAGGCAGCCGACCGTGGGCGCCACGGCCCTCGGGGGTGCGCTGCGGCTTGGCGACGACAAGGTGCCCTGAATCACCGTGGCCGGCCCCTTGCCGGGGCCGCCAGGGGCCTGCTCCTGGGCGTGGCTGGCGCCCAGGCCGTGCAATGACAGGAGCAGCCCGCACGCCACGCGGCCCAGACCCCGGGGATGGACGCGACCCCGGCGGGGCCAGGGGTTCGGTGCGGGCTGAAGGCTGCTCATCGTCAATCCTCTTGGGTCGGGGACCGGCCCGTGCGGTACTGCCAGTGCAGGTCCTGATCAATTTCGGCACGCCGCAGGCGGAACTGAAGGGCGTCGTGGCGTGACTGACGCCACGCGAACCAGCGCGGCGCCAGACGGCCGGGCGCGCGACTCGGGCCCTGGGCCAGGGCGCGCAGCCAGGCGGCGCGCAGCCAGCGGGCCACGGGGCCCGCCCAGCCGCTGGCCGGCTGCCAGGCCGGGGCGTCGAGGGCGCGCCACACTTCGGCCGTGCCGGGCTCGCCGCGGCGGCCGGCGCGGCCGATGACCTGCCGATCCAGCCGCGCGCTGAGGTTGTCCTGGCAGCACAGCACGTGCAAGCCGCCCATCGCCGCCACGGCGGGGCCGAGCACGATGTCGGTGCCGCGGCCGGCCATGTGGGTGGCCACGGTGACGGCGCCGGCGCTGCCGACGCGGGCCACCACCTCGGCCTCGGCAGCGTCGTGGCGGGCGTCGAGCCGCACGTGCCCGATGCCGGCCGCGGCGAGCGCCTCGCTCATGGCCTCGGAGGCCCGCACCGAGCCCGTGGCCAACAGCACCGGCACGCCACGCCGCTGCAGCTGCT
>JBIJAP010000276.1:0-5232 GCA_044345715.1 Rubrivivax sp. | reverse complement strand
CATGCCGTTGGTGTTGTAGCCGGCGTCGGCCAGCAGGCCGAAGCCGACGCGATCGGCCTCGCGCTCCATCGCGCGGGTGAAGTTGATCTGCGTCTGGATGGCCGCCGCCTGCCCGCCCATGATGGCCGCGTTGGCGCCGTCGATGCCGCCGCCATTGGTGGCCCGGCTGGCCGCCAGCACGCCCAGCAGCAAGCCCGCCACCGCCAGCAGCGAGGCCTGCTGCTGCGGCGCGATGCTGCGTGCGATGTGCCGCTGCGTGACGTGCGTCAGCTCGTGCGCCAGCACCGAGGCCAGCGCGTCGGAGGTGGTGGTCAGCGCGATCAGGCCCAGGTGCACGCCGACATAGCCGCCGGGCAGCGCAAAGGCGTTCACGCTGCGGTCGTTGATGAGGAAGATCTCCCAGGCGAAGGCCGAGTCGATGTCGGGCTCGATGTCGCCGCGCTGGCGCGCCGCGGCCAGCAGCGGGGCGTAGAGCTGCTGGATGTAGTCGAGCAGGATCGGGTCGTCGAGGAAGACGGGGTCGCGGCGGCCCTCGCGCAGGATGGCGTCGCCGATGCGGCGCTCCTGGTTCACCGAGAGGTCGGCCGAGGCGCCTTCGCCCAGCGCCGGCAGGCGCACGGCGTTCGGCGTCTGCGCCCAAGCGGGCGCGACCGCGCTCAGGCCCATGAGGGCGGCCAGCGCGGCAGCGCCCAGGCGCGAGCGGGTGTTCGGGGCAGCGTTCACGGCAGTCCTTCTCGGGACCGGCTGTCAGCCCCTGCTGGCTATCATGACACCGCCCCGTTGCTGTACGTGAAGACCATGTCACCGCCTGTTCCCGCGCCGAGTTCGCCGCTGACCCACTTCGACGCCCAGGGCCAGGCGCACATGGTCGATGTCTCGGCCAAGGCCGAAACCCACCGCGTGGCGCGCGCCACCGGCCTGATCCGCATGAAGCCCGAGACCTTTGCCCTGGTGGCGGGCGGGCAGGCCAAGAAGGGCGACGTCATCGCGGTGGCGCGCATCGCCGCCATCCAGGGCGCCAAGCGCACGGCCGATCTGGTGCCACTGTGCCACCCGCTGCCCATCACGCGCGTGGCGGTGGAGTTCGAGCTCGACGCCGGGCGCTGCGAGGTGCATTGCACGGCCCAGGTCGAGACCTTCGGCCGCACCGGCGTGGAAATGGAGGCGCTCACCGCCGTGCAGGTGGGCCTGCTGACGGTGTACGACATGCTCAAGGCCGCCGACCGCGGCATGGAAATGCACGGCATCCGCGTGCTGGCCAAGAGTGGCGGCAAGAGCGGGGACTGGGTGGCCTGAGGGTCTGAGGGTCTCTGTGGACCTGTGCCCGAGGGCGCTGACGCCGCGCTAAGGCGCGTCGTCGGTGAACCGCTGCCATGGCAGCGGCGCCGCCGGGGGCTGGCACTGGTAGGCCGTGGCCGAGGCCGGGCTGGCGCAGGGGGCGAAGAAGGCGCCGGATTCGGGCCTGCGGAACTCTTGCAGCCGCGCCGCCAGGTGGCGGGCCGCTTCGACATCACCCGCCGCCGCCAGCCGCCGCGACCAGGCGATCATGAAGCGCGTGTCGAGCAGGAAGTGGCTCGCGCGGGCGGCTGCAGCTGCCGGGTCGGGCACCACGATGTTCGACGTGACCGCGGCGTAGTCGGCGTGGTGGCCGAAGAACACACTGCGCTGGCCAGCCTGCACGCGCTGCTGCAGAGGCGCGGCGCCGGGCTCGGCGCGGAAGATCTCGCTGACGCGCTGGTAGTCCCAGATGGCGAAGGTGGTACCGGCCATCAGCACCAGAGCGCCGGCCGTCAGCACCCAGCCCGCGGCGCCGCGGCCTGCCAGGGGGGCCGAGGGCTCGGGCACGGCCGGGCGCAAGGCCACGCCCAGCGCCCAGGCCGCCGGCAGCAGGAAGTAGCTGTACCAGAGCGGGTACTCGAGCAGGCTGTGCAGGCCGATCATCAGCACCACCATCACGGCGCCGCGGCGGGCCACGCCGTCGTCGCCGTCACGGCGCCAGGCGCGCCAGGCGGCCGCGCCGAAGGCCCCCAGCAGCAGCGCCATCACCGCCAGCGCCAGCGGCAGGCCGAGCTCCGCGGCCAGGTGCAGCGGCAGGTTGTGGGCGTGGTCGAAGAAAGCGGTGGGCCGGCCCGGCAGCGGCGTGAGCGTCCAGGCCATGTTGAACTCGCCCCAGCCGACACCGGCCCAGGGGTGGGCCTTGATCAGCGTCAGCGTGTCGGCCCAGATGGCGAAGCGGGAGCTGGAGATGTCGGTCTCGGCCAGGCGCGCGGCGCCGCCGAAGGCCTGCTGTGTGCGCGACGCCCATTGCGCCATCGCCAGCCAGCCGGCGGCGTAGATCAGCGGCGTGGCGATCAGCAGCCCGCGCACGCGCGGCACGGCGCGGCGATCGAGCAGCCCCCATAGCGCCAGCAGCAGCACGCTGACGACACCGGTTCGAGAAGCCGTCAGCACCACCGCAAAGACCATCGCCGACAGCAGCACGGCGCCGGCGCTCCAGGGCAGCCGCTTCAACTGCACGAGCACCACGACGGCGATCGAGCCCCACATCAGCAGACTGCTCAGGTGGTTGGGCTGGCGCAGGTTGCCCACCGCCCGGCCCACCAGGCCCGAGGCGGCGATCCATTGGCCGTCGGCCCATTCGGGCGTGAAGACCTGCAGCATCGAGACCGCGACGTTGGCCAGGCCTGCGAACAACCAGCCCCAGCAGAACAGCACGAAGACATCCGGGCCCGCCGCCGGCTGCGAGGCCGAGCGGCCGGCCTGCAGCAGCAGCAGCGCCGCGGCCAGCGTACACAGCGCCGACAGCGCCAGCGTCGACGGCAGCGAGCCGGGGCCCCAAGACCAGCCCACCGCCAGCGCAAGCAGCAGCAGCGCCAGTTCGGGCGCACCGGCCCGCAGCCGGCTGGCACCCGGCGCTACGGCCACGACGAAGGCGGCCCACAGGCCGAAGGCCAGGGCCTGGTTCAGGAAGGTGGGCGAAGGGGCGACGTTGCGGGCGAGCAGGGTCGGCAGCAGCGCCGCGGCAACACCGAAGATCAGCGCCAACAGGCCCTTGGCGGAGACGGCTTCGGGCCACGCACGGGAGGCAGCAATACTCATCGGCTTCGTGATCCAGGGTCGCGGGGGAGCTGGCATTCTGAACGCTGCACCTCGCTGGCCCGGCCGAGGCATGGTGAGGCGCTGGCTACACTGGTCTGGCCCCCGAAGCCGCGTCCACCCATGCCCACTTCTCGCCCGCAGCGTGTTGCCATCGTCCACGAGTGGCTGATCGACCGCGCCGGCTCCGAGCGGGTGCTCGAGCAGATCATGGCGCTGTACCCCGACGCCACGCTGTACACCCTGATCGACCGCATGCCGGCGGCCGATCGCGAGCTCTTTCCGAGCCGGCGCACGGTGACCTCGTTCCTGGATCGCTGGCCGGGCATCACGCGCTACTTCACGCGCACCTTGCCGCTGATGCCATTTGCGATGCAGCAGTTCGACCTGAGCGGCCACGACCTCGTGATCTCCAGCAGCCACACCGTGGCCAAGGGAGTGATCGTGCCGCCGGACGCGCTGCACCTGTGCTACTGCCATTCGCCGATGCGCTACGTGTGGGACATGCAGGGCGTGTATCTCGCGCAGGAGCGGCTCGACCGTGGGGTCAAGGGCTGGTTGGCCAGAGCGCTGCTGCACCGCCTGCGGCTGTGGGACATGGCCAGCCACCATGGCGCCGACCAGATCGCGGCGAACTCGCACTTCGTGCGCCGGCGCATCTGGAAGGCCTGGCGGCGGGAGGCGGAGGTCATCCACCCGCCGGTGGACGTGGCCGCAGCCCTCACCGCTGCGCCAGTCGCACGCGAGCCGCGGCACCTAGTCACCGTCGGACGGCTGATGCCTTACAAGAACGTGGCGCTGATCATCGAGGCGATGCGCCTGCTGCCGGACTGGCGGCTGACAGTAATCGGCGACGGCCCGCAGAAACGGCAGCTGCAGGCGCAGGCGCCGGCCAACGTGCGGTTTGCCGGTGCGGTGGTCGAGGCCGACAAGCAGACCTGGCTCGCGCGGGCCACGGCCTTCGTCTTCGCGGCGGTCGAGGACTTCGGCATCGCGCCGGCCGAGGCGCTGGCCGCCGGCACGCCAGTGGTCGCCCTGGCCCAGGGTGGGGCGCTCGACTACCTCGTGCACCAGCAAAACGCCTTGCTGTTCGACGAAGCCACCCCACTGTCGCTGGCCGAGGCCGTGCGCGCCACCGAGCCGCTATGGCAAGGCGACACGGGGCTGGCCCAGCGCTGCCGGGACAGCGTAGCGCACCTGGGCGAGGCGCGTTTCCGGGAAGCCTTTTCCACGTGGGTAGACCGCCACTGGCAGGACTGGTGCCAGAGCCTGGCGGCGCCACGTTGATGCAGCTGACGGGCTCAGAACCCGGCGCGGCACCGCCGCTGCGGGTGTTGATCATCAGCGAGATGTCGCCGCCGCATGCCGTGGGCGGCGGCGAGACGCGCTACGCGCTGCTGGCGCGCGAACTGGTGCGCCTGGGCCACCGGGTGCGCTGGCTGTCGATGCGGCAGCGCGCCTCGGCCGACAGGGAACACATCGACGGCGTCGAGCACTGGCACGCCGGCCCGCGCATCAACGATCCGCCGCTGCGTTCGCTGGCCGCCAAGCTGCGCTTCATGCTCACGGTGCTGCTGCACCTTTTGCGGCACCGCTACGACATCGTCGACTGCCAGACCTACGCGCCGCTGCCCGCAGCCTGGCTGGCCTGCCGGCTGCGCCGCCAGCCGCTGGTGGCCACCATCCACGACACCGCGGCAGCGCAGGCCGGGGCCGACCAGTGGCTGTCGGGCCTGGACGCCCGGCTGGCCGGCCTCGTCGAAGCGCGCCTCTACCGGCTCGGCTACGACCGCGTGCTCACGGTCAGCCAGGCGGTTCGCGAGGCCCTGGTCACGCGCTACGGCCTGGCCGCGCCGCGCGTGAGGGTGGTCGCCAACGGCATCGACACCGAGGCCATCGCGGGCGCGCCCGCGGCGGCCGCCCAGGCCGAACTCATCTTTGTCGGCCGCCTCGTGCCGCACAAGCACCCCGAAGACGTGCTCGAGCTGCTGGCGATGCTCAACCAGCGCCGCCGTGCCGCCGGCCAGGTGGAGCTGCGGCTGAAGATCATCGGCGCAGGCCCGCTGGCACCGGCGTTGCAGGCCCGGGCCGCGGCGCTGGGGCTGGCACCGCAGCTGAGCTTCCTCGGCGAGCTGG
>JBIJAP010000274.1:0-5235 GCA_044345715.1 Rubrivivax sp. | reverse complement strand
GTCATTGAGACCTTGCGCACCTGCCTGCGCCGCGTCGCTTGAACCCTGTGCCCTGCACATGCCGCTGCTGGACACCGACCAGGCGCTGACGAAGAACTCGTACTACGACGCCACCGCAACGCCGGCGCCGGCCCACGCCCCGCTGCTCGGCGAACACGCGTGCGACGTGGCCGTGGTGGGCGGTGGCCTTGCCGGCCTGAGTGCGGCGATCGATCTGCGCCGCCGCGGCTTCGATGTGGTGCTGCTCGAGGCGCAGCAGATCGGCTTCGGCGCCAGCGGCCGCAACGGCGGCCTGGCCATCCACGGCCTGGCTTGCGACCAGGACACCATCGAGCAGCAACTCGGCCTGGCCGAGGCGAGGCGGGTCTGGGACATGTCCATCGAGGCGCTGACCCTGCTGCGCGAGCGCATCGCCGAACACGGCATCGCCTGCGACTGGCAAGACGGCTACCTCGGCGTGGCCACCACGCCGCGCAAGGCCGCCGAACTGCACGCGCAGGCCGAGCGGCTGCAGCAGGTGTACGGCTACCCGATGCAGCGCATCGCCGCGGCCGACATCGGCCGCTGGATCGCCAGCCCGCGCTACCACGGTGGGGTGCACGACCCCCGCTCCGGCCATCTGCACCCGCTGAAGTACACCCGCGGCCTGGCCGCCGCCGCGGTGCGTGCGGGCGTGCGCGTGCACGAAGGCACGCAAGCCCATGCCCTGCTGCAGGGCGAACGGCCGCAACTGCGCACCAACAGCGCCCGTGGCACGGGCCTGCTCAAGGCGCGCCAGGTGCTGCTGGCCGGCAATGTGTACCTGCACGGTGCGCCGTCGCCGCTGGCGCCGTCGTTGGCCCCGCGCGTGATGCCGGTAGGCACGTACATTGCCTGCACCGAGGTACTGCCCAAGGCCGCCGCCGACGCGCTGATCCCCGACCGCAGCGCCGTCTGCGACACCAACTTCGTGCTCGACTACTTCCGCACCACCGTCGACGACCGCATGCTCTACGGCGGCCGCGTGAGCTACAGCACCGTCACGCCGGCGCGGCTGGCCGACAGCCTGCGCGAGCGCATGGTGCACACCTTCCCGCAGTTGGCGGGCGCCAAGGTGCAGTACGCCTGGGGCGGCTTCGTCGACATCTCGATGAACCGCGCACCCGATTTCGGCCGCCTGCCCTCGCCCGCACCGGGCGTGCCGGCCAACGTGTACTACCTGCAGGGCTTCAGCGGCCACGGCCTCGCGCTCACCGGCCTGGCGGGGCGCCTGGTGGCCGAGGCCATCAGCGGCGACAGCGGCCGGTTCGATGTGTTCGCGCGCCTGAAGCACCGGCCGTTCCCGGGCGGCAAGCCGCTGCGAACACCGGCGCTGGTGCTGGGCATGGCCTGGTACCGCCTGCGCGATATGCTCGGCTGAGATGCCCGTGATGCCACGCCACTCCTCTCATCCGCCGCCGCTGGTGCTGGTCACCAGCTGCAACAAGCCGCTGGCCGGCCATGCCTCGCACACCGTCGGCCGCAAGTACGTTGACGCGGTGCGCCTGGCCGGCGCGCTGCCCCTCATCGCACCGCCGTTCAGCGAAGACCAGCTGCCCGCGCTGCTGAGCCAGGTGCACGGCGTGCTGCTGACTGGCTCGCCCAGCAACGTGCACCCTTCGCACTTCGGCCAGGCCGTGCACGACGAGACCCTGCCGCTCGATCCCGAGCGCGACGCCTGGACGCTGCCGCTGGTGCGCCTGGCCATCGAGCAAGGCCTGCCGCTGCTGGCCATCTGCCGCGGCGCGCAGGAGGTGAACGTGGCGCTCGGCGGCAGCCTGCACCAGGCCGTGCAGGAGGTGCCGGGCTATGCCGACCACCGCGGCGCCAGCGCGCTTGACGAATCGACCGTCGACGAGGTCTACGCCCCGGCGCACGAGGTGGCGGTGGAGCCCGGCGGCCTGCTCGAGCGCATCGTCGGCGAACGGCAGTTCACCGTGAACTCCATCCACGGCCAGGGCGTGCATCGGCTGGCCGATGGGCTGCGCGTCGAGGCACGCGCGCCCGACGGCTTCGTCGAGGCCTTCACGCAGCCAGCCGCCGAGGGCTTCAACCTGTGCCTGCAGTGGCACCCCGAGTGGCAGGCCGCAGGCAACCCGCAGTCGATGCGCATCCTGCGCGCCTTCGGCGACGCCGTTCACATGTACCGCGACCGCGTGCGCGGCCCCTTGCCTCGGCCGCAGCCTGCCACGGCCCGTTGAACCTGCCTGCCGCGACCCGGGCCCCGCGGCGCCACCGAACACCAGGTGCCCCATGAGTTCCAAGCTGTCATTCACGTTTTCCGACCTCGAGCAATGGCTCGACCAAAACCGCGTCACCGAGATCGAGTGCCTCGTGCCCGACCTCACCGGCGTAGCCCGCGGCAAGATCCTGCCGCGCCAGAAGTTCACCGAAGACCGCGGCATGCGGCTGCCCGAGGCCGTGGTGGCCATGGGCGTGACGGGCGAGTTCCCCGAAGAGGGGCCGTACTACGACGTCATCAAGCCCACCGACCGCGACATGCACCTGCGCCCCGACCCGAGCACGGTGCGCATCGTGCCCTGGGCCACCGACCCCACGGCGCAGGTCATCCACGACTGCTACGACCGCGAAGGCTCGCTGGTGCCCTTTGCGCCGCGCAGCGTGCTGCGCCACGTGTGCGATCTGTATGACGCACAAGGCTGGGCGCCCGTGGTGGCGCCCGAGCTCGAGTTCTACCTGGTGGCCCGCAACACCGACCCCGACGTGCCGCTGAAGCCGCCCGTGGGCCGCAGCGGCCGCAGCGAGACAAGCCGGCAGGCCTACAGCATCGACGCCGTCAACGAGTTCGACCCGCTGTTCGAGGACGTCTACGCCTACTGCGAGAAGATGGAGCTGAACGTGGACACGCTGATCCACGAGGTCGGCGCCGGGCAGATGGAGATCAACTTCTTCCACGCCCACCCGCTGGGCCTGGCCGACGAGGTGTTCCTATTCAAGCGCACGGTGCGCGAGGCGGCACTGCGCCACAACATGTTCGCCACCTTCATGGCCAAGCCGATTGCCGGCGAGCCGGGCAGTGCCATGCACATCCACCAGAGCGTGGTCAGCAAGGCCACCGGCGAGAACATCTTCAGCAACCCCGACTTCACAGCGAGCCCGGAGTTCTACTGGTACATCGGCGGGCTGCAGAAGTACATCCCGGCGGCGATGGCGCTGTTCGCGCCCTACGTCAACAGCTACCGGCGCCTGGTGCGCAGCAACGCCGCACCCATCAACATCCAGTGGGGCACCGACAACCGCACCGTGGGCATCCGCAGCCCGGTGGCGGGGGCGGCGGCGCGGCGCGTGGAAAACCGCGTCATCGGTGCTGACGCCAACCCCTACGTGGCGCTGGCCGCCACGCTGGCCTGCGGCTACCTGGGCATCATGAACAAGATCGAGCCCGCGCCCGAGTGCAAGGGCGACGCCTACCTCGGCGACTTCCAGCTGCCGCGCAGCCTGGGCGAGGCGCTCACACTCTTGCGCGACGAGGCCGACCTGGCAGCCGTGCTGGGCAAGGCCTTCGTCACCGTGTACACCGAGGTCAAGGAGATCGAGTACGCCGAGTTCATGAAGGTGATCTCGCCCTGGGAACGCGAGCACCTGCTGCTCCACGTCTGAAAGGCCGGCCATGCAAAGCACCACCCCACGCACCACGCAAGAGTGGCAGGCCGCCGACTCGGCGCACTTCCTGCACCCCTTCACCGACTTCAAGGGCCTGGCCCGCAAGGGCTCGCGCATCATCGAGCGCGCCGACAACATCTACCTCTGGGACAGCGACGGCGCCAAGATCCTCGACGCCATGAGCGGCCTGTGGTGCGTGAACGTCGGCTACGGCCAGCAGGCGCTGGTGGACGCAGCAGCGAAGCAGATGCAGCAGCTGCCGTTCTACAACGCCTTCTTCCAGACGGCCACGCCGCCGGCCATTGCGCTGGCAGAGTTGCTGGCCGATGTGGCGCCAGGCTTCGGGCACGTGTTCTTCAGCGGCAGCGGCAGCGAGGGCAACGACACCATCGTGCGCATGGTGCGCCGCTACTGGGACGTGATGGGGCAGCCCGAGCGCACGGTGATCATCAGCCGCCACAACGCCTACCACGGCAGCACAATGGCTGGCGCCTCGCTGGGCGGCATGGCGGGCATGCACGCCCAAGGCGGGCTGCCGATCCCGGGCATCACGCACATCGAGCAGCCGTACTGGTGGGACCACGGCCGCCCGGCCGGGCTGACGCGCGACGAATTCGGCCTGCAGGCGGCCCGCTGGCTGGAGGAACGGATCCTCGAGCTCGGCGCCGACAAGGTGGCTGCCTTCATCGGCGAGCCGGTACAGGGCGCCGGTGGCGTGATCATCCCGCCGGCCACTTACTGGCCCGAGATCGAGCGCATCTGCCGCAAGCACGGCATCCTGCTCGTGGCTGACGAGGTCATCACCGGCTTCGGCCGCACCGGCCGCTGGTTCGGCAGCGAGACCATGGGCTTCAAGCCCGACCTGATGACGTTTGCAAAGGGTGTGACCAGCGGTTACATCCCGCTGGGTGGCGTGCTCGTGGGCGACCGCGTGGCCGAGGCGCTCATCGAGCGTGGCGGCGAGTTCAATCACGGCTACACCTACAGCGGCCACCCGGTGGCCTGCGCGGTGGCGCTGGCCAACATCGGCCTCATCCGCGAGTTGGGCCTGGTGGAGCGGGTGCACGACGATGTCGGCCCCTACCTGGCCGCGCACTACCGCGAGCTGGCCCAGCACCCGCTGGTGGGCGACGCCGAGACCTGCGGCCTGATGGGGGCATTGCTGCTGGTCAAGGACAAGGCCGCTGATCCCAGAGACAGCCAGCCCTTTGCCGAGAGTGTCGAGATCGGCATGGTCTGCCGCGCCCACTGCTTCCGCGAGGGGCTGATCATGCGCGCCGTCGGCGACCGCATGATCATCGCGCCGCCGCTCGTCATCACTCGCGCGCAGATCGACGAGATGGTGGCGCTGATCCGCCGTTGCCTCGATCTGACGTTGGCGCAAGTCCGTAGAGAAGGCTAGGCCCACGGATTGCTAGCCCGCATGTTTCACCAGCGACCGCACTGGATGGGTTTTCGAGGGCTGATGGTGGCTTGGCGACGCTGATGCGGCCGCGCAGGCAGTGATTCATAGTTGCGGCGGCGGTGATCAGTACCGCGCGGGCGTGACTGCCCCTGCCCCGGCTTGGGATGCGGGCCTGGTTGGGGTCAACG
>JBIJAP010000273.1:0-5236 GCA_044345715.1 Rubrivivax sp. | reverse complement strand
GGCGCGGGCACATGGTTGCGGGTCAGCCCAGCGCGCGCGGGGCCGGCCGAGGTGGGCGCCCGCGCGGCCGCGGCACCGTCGGCCGGGCGAGGGCCTCGGCCAGCGCCCGCACAAAACCCGGCGAGCCCAAGGCCCAGCCGCCGCGGGCGGCGTCGAGCATGTGTTGCCGCTGCGCTGCCGGCAGGCCTTCATCGAGTCGCTGCCGCCAGGCCCGTTCGCGCTCAAACGGCGTGTTGCCCAGCGTCCACACCTCGGGCGGGTTGCTCAGCGGCAGCCGGCGCTCAGGTTGGCCACATCGCAAGCCGGCGCTGCTGTGGCCGGGCTCCGGCGCCAGGCCGTCGACCAGTGCCAGCACTGCCAGCAAGGTGGGCCCGGGCTCGACCACGGCGCAGCGAAAGCGCCCGTCCCACAGCGTGCCGCGGCCGCTGTGCCGGCGATGGTGGGCACTCACGTAGCGGCGGCCCACGGCCTGCATCAGGCGGCTCGGGCCGGTGGCTTCGGCCGGTGTGAGCACGAGATGCACCTCGTCGGCCGCCAGCGCAAAGGCGTGCACGTGCACGC
This sequence comes from Rubrivivax sp., assembly GCA_044345715.1. GTDB lineage: Bacteria > Pseudomonadota > Gammaproteobacteria > Burkholderiales > Burkholderiaceae_C > Rubrivivax. Next base: position 4,675 of record JBIJAP010000273.1, on the reverse strand, counting down.
CCTGGCTTGCGGCGGCCTCGCGGAGCGCGTCGAGGTAGCTGTCGCGGTCGACGTCGTCGGCGAACACCGGCCGGTCGGCCAGGCCGCGCTGGATCAACCAGTGCGGCTGGCCGGCGATGGCAAGGCGGGGCAGGCGGGCCATCTGAGGCGATGTGAGTAGGGGCTTACCAATCGAAGAGCCGCTGCCCGGTGAGCCGCTGGTGCTCGCGCATCGCAAAGCGGTCGGTCATGCCGGCCACATAGTCGGCCACCGTGCGCAGCGGGTCTTGCGCCGCGCGCGCGTAGTCGGGGCTCATTTCCTGCGGCGCCTGAAGGTAGGCGGCGAACAGCTCGCAAAGCATCTGCCTGGCCAGACCGGTGCGCTGCACCACCTGCGGATGGCGGTAGAGCTCGGTGAACAGAAAGCGCTTCAGCGCCAGCGATTCGTCGCGCCCCGTCGGCGACAAGCCCACCAGCGGCTGCGCCCGGCGCACCGCCTCGGCGTCGAGGGCGCCGCCGCCGGCCGCATCGGCGATGGCCACGCGGGTGTGGCCGACTAGGTCGTCGATCTGCTCTGACAGCAGCCGGCGCAGCGTTTCGTACAGCCGCCGCCGCGCATCCAGCCCCGGGTGAGCGGCCTGCACGGCCGCGTAATGGCGCGCCACCATCGGCACCGACTGCAACTGATCGAGTGTGATCAGCCCCGAGCGCACGCCGTCGTCGGTATCGTGGGCGCTGTAGGCCAGCTCGTCGGCCACGTTCACCAGCTGCGCCTCAATGCTGGGCGAGCCGCCGTGCACAAAGCGGGCAGCGGGGCCGTCGGGCTCGTCGGCCAGCAGGCGCTCGGCGTGGCGGCGGCTGCAGTGCTTCAGGATGCCCTCGCGGGTTTCGAAGCTCAGGTTCAGGCCGTCGAAGGCGGCGTAGCGCGCTTCCAGCCGGTCGACGACGCGCAGGCTCTGCAGGTTGTGCTCGAAGCCGCCGTGCTCGGCCATGCAGGTCTGCAGTGCGTCTTGCCCCGCATGGCCGAAAGGCGTGTGGCCCAGGTCGTGCGCCAGCGCGATGGCCTCGACCAGGTCTTCGTTTAACCCGAGCGTGCGCGCCACCGAACGGCCGAGCTGCGCCACCTCCAGCGAGTGCGTCAGCCGCGTGCGGAACAGGTCGCCTTCGTGGTTGATGAACACCTGCGTCTTGTAGACCAGCCGCCGGAAGGCGTTGCTGTGCACGATGCGGTCGCGGTCGCGCTGGTGCTCGGTCCGTGGCGGCGACGGCGCCTCAGCGATGCGCCGCCCGCGCGAGCGCAATGGATCGCTGGCCCAGGGGGCCAGGGTGGCGTTCAAGCCGGCAGCGCGGCGCCGGCCCGCGGCGCCACGGTATGGCGGCGGATGGCCGCCTCCACCAACGGCCGTGGCACGGCGCGCAGCGTGGCACTGCCTGGGGCGTCGATCAGCACGTAGCGCGTGTCGCCGGCCTCGGCCTTCTTGTCGACGGCCATCAGCTCGAACCAGCGGTCCGGCCCCAAGTCGGGCGCATCCACCGGCAGCCCGGCACGCCGCACAAGGCGGGCCACGCGGTCGGCAAAGGCCGGCGTGATGAGGCCGAGATCGGCCGACAGCGTGGCCGCGATCACCATGCCGCAGCCCACGGCCTCGCCATGCAGCCATTGGCCATAGCCCAGGCCGGCCTCGATGGCGTGGCCGAAGGTGTGGCCGAAGTTCAGGATGGCGCGGCGGCCACTTTCGCGCTCGTCGCTGCCCACGACATCGGCCTTGATCTCGCACGAGCGCTGCACGGCAAAGGCGAGCGCCTCGGTGTCGCCGGCCAGTAACTCGTCGAGGTGGGCCTCGAGCCAGTCGAACAGGGTGGGGTCTGCGATCGGCGCGTACTTGATCACCTCGGCCAGGCCCGCGCGCAGCTCGCGTGGCGGCAGCGTGGCCAACGTGGCCAGGTCGCACAGCACACGCTCGGGCTGCTGGAAGGCGCCGATCATGTTCTTGCCCAGCGGGTGGTTGATGGCGGTCTTGCCACCCACCGAGGAGTCGACCTGCGCCAGCAGCGTGGTGGGCAGCTGCACAAAGGGCACGCCGCGCATGTAGCAGGCGGCGGCGAAGCCGGTCATGTCGCCGACGACACCACCGCCCAGGGCGAACAGCATCGCCTTGCGGTCGCAGCCCTCGCGCAGCAGGTGGTCGAACACGGTGTTGAGGTTCGACCAGTCCTTGTAGGCCTCGCCATCGGGCAGCAGCACCTGGCTCGTGCGGGGCGCCACGGCGCGCATCGACGCCAGGGCCTGTTCGCCGTGCAGTGCAAAGACGGTGGGGTTGCTCACCAGCACGGCGTGCGTGCAGCGCGGCAGGCCTTGCCAGGCGGCGGCGCTGCCGAGCAGGCCGTGGCCGATGAGGATGTCGTAGTGCTTGCTGGGCGTGCGCACCGCGACGACACGCGGCGTGCTGCGGGGCTGGTTCATGGCCTCAGTGTACGGGGCGGGCCTGGGCGAATGCCGTGTCGCCGCGGCCTCTTCAGCCCTGCCGCTGGTTGGCGACCGGCGGGCGCGCGGGGTCGACGAGGCCGGCCAGCTCCAACTGCATCAGCACCATCCCCAGCAGCGTGGGCACTGAGGGCCGGGCGGCCTCGATCACGAAGTGGGCGGTGCGGCGGTACAGCGGATCGCGTTCGCGGAACAACTCGCGCAGGCGCTTCAGCGGATCGTCGACCTGCAGCAGCGGCCGTTGTGTGTCGTGGCGCAGGCGCCGGAACAGCTCTTCCGGCGTGGCGCGCAGGTACATCACGTGGCTGCGGGAGTGCAGGGCGTCGCGGTTGGAGGGGCGCAGTACGGCTCCGCCACCGGTGGCGAGCACAAGCGCCTCGCGGCCCGTGAGCTCGACGATGACGTCTTGCTCGATGTCGCGGAAGCGCTCTTCGCCGTGCGCCGAAAAGAAATTGCGGATCGGCATGCCGATCCGCGATTCGATCTCGGTGTCGCTGTCGACGAAGGGCAGATCGAGTTGGCGGGCGAGGTGTCGGCCGACGGTGGACTTGCCGCAGCCTGGCATGCCGACAAGGCCGAATCTCAGGGGGAACACGGGACCGTGTTGTTGGGATCCGGCAAGGACCGATATATCAGCAGCGACGTGGTCGTACCCAGCCCATTTGGTGAGGTGACGGTGATGCTGATCGTTCCGAAGGTCGTGGTGTCGTTGAATTCGTAATTGATGGATGCGGAACTGGGGTCAAGGGTGTCGGGGACTGGTGAGCCGCCCGCCACGCTAACTGTCAGACCAGTGGTGGCCTTGACGGTGATGACCGATCCGGCCGCGACAGGATTCAGGGCGACCGGATTGGCGTCGGCAACGAGGAATGATAACGACCCGGATTTGTTGGCTCCGACCAACACAACATTGCCACCTAGGAAGAAGAACGGCACTCGGCTGATGGAGTCGTCCAGACCATAAGGCGATGTACTGATCTGATCGATCAGAGAGGCTCGGACGCAGAGTTCAGTAGCTGACAGCGAACGTATCCTCCCATCGGGGGCTTGCCGCCACCCCAGACGCGTTTCGGAGGTCGAGAACACCGTGTGCGATGCCTTTCGGACGTATGCGCGGCCCCAACCGGCAACGCAACTGTTGATCGCCGCACCTGTGATCGACAGTGCTCTAGATGGAGAGTCGGCCTGCAGGCCCAGCAAACCAGCGGCATTTGCGTTCCTGCATGCAGCGGTGCCTGTGATCGACAGTGAAATGAACTGATCTTGCGCGACGTTGAAGCTGCCGTTGAAAAGGCGGTCCAGGAATACGTCGCCGAGGTCTTGAAAGTCTTCGCCGGGTGAGTAGACGTTGTCGCCGTTGGTGTCGAGGAATGACTCCTCACCCAGGGCGTAGGCTAGAACGGTCACCCGGCCGTCGGCGGGCCGAGGTGAGGAAGTCTGGAAATTGGCTGTGGCACTCGCCAAGCCATTTGCCAGCGTGGTGAAGCGAATCGCTTGCACCTGCCCGCCCTCGGCGATGAAGTTGATCGCGGTGTCGGCCGGCACCGGGTTGCCCAGGCGGTCCGAGGCGATCACGGTGTAGGTGTTGGTGACACCATCGAGGTCGTAGCCCTCGATGTTTTTCGTGCCCTGCGACAGCGAGAAGTTCTGCTGCGAGGGCAGCCCCACGGCCACGGCCAGATTGCTGGAGAACGAGGAGATCCCGCTGCTAACCAGCGTGGCGCGCACGCGCACGGGCGTGGGCACAGTGCCCGAGTTGATGCGGACGATGACGTTGCCGTTGGCGTCCGAGCGCCGCGTCACGGGCGTCCCGACACCCTCAAGCGTGAGGCCGCCCGCCAGTGTTGTGGCTTCGAGTACGACGTCTTGATTCGGGACGCCGAGCCCGTTGGCATCGCGGACCTGGAAGGTGATGTTCGAATTTTCTACGAAGCCCGAGCCACGCAAAAAGATCTCATTCGGCACGGCAGATACAAACGCCACACTCGCGACTGCGGGTGCCGTGAGTGTGAGAGTCAGGGATGCGGTGGCGGACGTGCCCGTGACCGACGCCTGAAATGAGTCGGTGCCGTTGAACGCGCCGCAGCCTCCATCGCGGTAGGTAAAGGTGGCTGTGCCTGTGCTCGTGCTTACCGTGGACGGAGTCAATGTCGCCCGGCCCTGCGACACGCAGGCCGACGACAACGCCACATTGACCGGCACTGTCGGGCT
>JBIJAP010000272.1:0-5250 GCA_044345715.1 Rubrivivax sp. | reverse complement strand
GACCTGGAGGTAGTCGACGTGCGCGTTGGTCGTGATCTCGCCAGCCAGCACCACGAGACCGGTGTTGGTGAGCGTTTCGGCGGCCACGCGCGAGCGCGGGTCCTGCTTGAAGATGGCGTCGAGGATGGCGTCCGAGATCTGGTCGGCGACCTTGTCGGGGTGGCCTTCGGAAACGGACTCAGAGGTAAAGAGGAAATCGCTCGCCACGGTGGGGCTCCTGTGAAAGAGGGTCTGTGAAACTGCGTCGTCGCTGCTCAGAGACTGCTGCCCGCGGCGAACGCTTTAGCGGTTTTGGTTGGCCGGCCCTGGCATGTTGCCCTGACCACACCCTGCGGCGCCTCGGTATCCTTCGGCCCCGCTGATCGCCCCGCAAGTTGTCCTTTAACTCGGCGATCCGGCGATGATAACCACTGCCCCTGTGCTGCCCACCTTCCTTGCCTGGCTCGCCCGCCGCCGTTTGCGGCATCTGCACGCTGCCGGTGCGCTGCTGGGCTGGCTGGCCTATCTGGGTTCGCCGGTGTACCGCAGGCGCCTGGTGGCCAACGCCGGCCGCGCCGGGGTGGGCGAGGCCGAGTGCCGGCGCTCGGTGGCCGAGGCCGGCAAGATGGTGATGGAGCTGCCGCGGCTGTGGCTGCGCCCGCATGACGAGGCCCTGGCCGAGCCGGTGTCGTGGCAGGGCGAAGCGCTTGTCGACGCCGCGCTGGCCCGCGGCCGCGGCCTGATGCTGCTGACGGCACACCTCGGCAGCTTCGAAGTGGCGGCGCAGGCCTACGCCGAACGCTGGGGCGCGCAGCAGCCGCTGACGGCGCTGTACCGCCCGGCGCGCCAGCCCTGGCTGCGCGCCATGATGGAACGCTCGCGCAGCCGCCCGGGCCTGCTCACGGCCCCGGCCAACCTGTCGGGCGTGCGCCAGCTGATGCGCGCCCTGAAGGCCGGCCAGACCCTGGGCATGCTGCCCGACCAGGTGCCGCCGGCCAACATGGGCGTGTGGGCGCCGTTCTTCGGCGAGCCGGCTTACACCATGACGCTGGCCGCGCGGCTGGCCTTGCAGACCGGCTGCGAGCTGCTGATCATCACCGTGACACGGCGGCCGCAGGGCGGCGGTTACGACATCCACCTGGCCCCGTTGCCCGAGCCGTTGCCGCCACCCTGGCCCGCGGGCGGCGACGAGCAGGCCTGGACGCTGGCCGCCGCCACCGTGCTGAACCGCGCCATGCAGTGGCAGATTGCGCGTGCGCCCTCGCAGTACCTCTGGGGTTACCACCGCTTCAAGCAGCCGCGGCCGCCGGAGGCAGCGCCTTGATGGGCCGTCTGGGCGCGCGGGCGCTGCTCGCGCTGGTGTGGTTGCTGCACCTGCTGCCCCTGGGCCTGCAGGCGGCGCTGGGCCGCGCCGTGGGCCGGCTGCTGCACCGGGCGGCGGGCAGCCGTCGCCGCGTGGCGCTGGCCAACGTGGCGCTGTGCCTGCCGGAGCTCGAGCCCGCCGAGCGCGAGGCGCTGGTGCGCGAGCACTTTGCGCTCCTGGCGCGCAGCCTGCTGGAGCGCGGCCTGCTGTGGCATGCGTCGGCGGCGCGGCTGCGGCGGCTCATCCGGGTGGAAGGTGATGTCGGCTTTGCCGAGCGCCACGAAGGGCCCGTGATGTGGCTGGTGCCGCACTTCCTGGCGCTCGAGGTGGCGGGTGCAGCGACCCAGCTGTTCCAGCGCCGCCGGGTGCTGGACGTGTACACGCCGCAGAGCAACGCCGTCTTTGACGCGGCGCTGCTGCGCGGCCGCGGCCGTTTCGGCCTGGCGGAGTTCCTCAAGCGCGACGAGGGCGCGCGCGCCATCGTGCGCGGCATCCGGCGCGGGCAGGTGTTCTTCAATGCCCCCGACATGGACTTCGGCCTCGGCGGCGCCGCCTTCGTGCCCTTCTTCGGCCAGCCGGCGGCCACGCTGCTGGCGCCCAGCCGCCTGGCGCGCAGCCTGGGGCTGGCGGTGCAGCCGGTGGTGGCCGAGATGCTGCCCGGCGGGCAGGGCTGGCGCGTGATCTTTGGCGAACCCTGGACCGACTGGCCCACCGACGACGCCGAGGCCGACGCAGCCCGCATGAACCGCTACATCGAAGACGCCATCCGCGAGCGGCCGGCGCAGTACCTGTGGGTGCACAAGCGCTTCAAGGCCCGACCACCCGGCGCGCCGCCGCTGTACGACTGACTCACGACGGATGCGGCCCGGGCGGGATAATCGCGCCGACATGGCGCACACCAAGCTGGCCTTCACCAAAATGCAGGGCGCGGGCAACGACTTCGTCGTGCTCGACGCCACGCAGGCGCCGCTGGCGCTGAGCCGCGAGCAGCTGCGCCATCTAGGCGACCGCCGCTTCGGCATCGGTGCTGATCAGATCCTGGCCGTCGAGGCGGCCGATGCCGCTGCCGCGCAGGCCGGCATCCAGTTCCGCTACCGCATCTTCAACGGCGCCACTGGCAACGAGGTCGAGCACTGCGGCAACGGCGCGCGCTGCTTCCTGCGCTTCGTGCACGAGCAGGGCCTCACCACCGCGCGGCGGGTGCGCGTGGCCACCGTCAACCAGGTGCTTGAGCTGGTGCTCGAGGACGACGGCCGCGTCACCGTGGACATGAGCCGCCCGGTGTTTGCCCATGAAGAGATTCCGTTCGACCCGGGTGCGCTGAGTGCGCGCATCGAGGACGGCTTCGAGCGCTGGCCGCTCGAAGGCGTGGCCCCCTGGTGCTGGGCCGTGCTGTCGATGGGCAACCCGCACGCCGTCACGCGGGTGGACGACGTGGCCAGCGCGCCGGTGGCGCAGATCGGGCCCCTGGTGGAGCGGCATCCGCGCTTCCCCAACCAGGTGAACGTGGGTTTCCTGCAAGTGGTGTCGCGCCGCGAAGTGAAGCTGCGCGTGCACGAGCGCGACGCCGGCGAGACGCTGGCCTGCGGCACCGGCGCCTGCGCCGCCGTGGTGGCCGGCATTCGCCTGGGCTGGCTGGACGCCGACGTGGAGGTGCACACCCGCGGTGGCGCGCTGCGCATCCGCTGGGCCGGCGGCGACACCGATTCCGTGTTCATGACCGGCCCTGCCGAGACCGTCTACCGAGGAGAAATCGAACTGTGACCCAGACCCCCGAGCTTGGTGGCCCGATCGCCGGCATCACCGAAGCCGACATTGCGCAGTACCTGGCCCACAACCCGGCCTTCTTCGAGCGCCACGCCGAGCTCATGGCTAGCATCACGCTCACCAGCCCGCACGGGCAGCGCGCGGTGTCGCTGCAGGAGCGGCAGATGGAGATGCTGCGCGAGCGCATCAAGGGCCTGGAGATGCGCATCGTGGAGATGATCCGCCACGGCCAGGAGAACCTCACCATCGCCGACCGCATCCACCGCACGACACGGCGGCTGCTGCTGACCACCGACGCCGCCATGCTGCCGCCGCGGCTGGTGGAGACGCTCAAGCACGAGTTCCTCATTCCGCAAGCCGGTCTGCGCCTGTGGAACCTGGCGCCCGAGTTCGCCGGCGAGCCCTGGGCCCAGGGCGCGAGCGACGACGCCAAGTCCTTCGCCGCCAGCCTGAGCGTGCCCTACTGCGGCGCCAACAGCGGCTTCGAGGCCGTGCGCTGGCTCGACGACGGCGCCGCGGTGGCCTCGCTGGCCCTGCTGCCGCTGCGCCAGGGCGAGCATTGCTTCGGCCTGCTCGTGCTGGCCTCGCCCGACCCCACGCGCTACGCCGCCGACATGGGCACCGAATTCCTGATGCGCGTTGGCGAGGTCGCCAGCGCCTCGCTGTCGCGGCTGCGCGCGCCGTTCGTGGCGCCGGCTCCGGCGGGCTGACGCAGCGCTGCACGCGATGGCCACGCCGTCATCGCCCGAGTTGCAGGCCTTCCTGGAGCACCTGGCCGTGCAGCGGCGGCTGGCCGAGCGCACGCTGGCCATGTACGCCGAGGCGCTGGTGCGGCTGGAGCGCCTGGCCGCCGCCGCGGGCGTGACGCTGCAGCGCGCCGAGGTGCACCACCTGCGCGGCTTCGTCGTGCAGTTGCGCTCAGCCGGCCTGGCGCCGCGCAGCATCGCCATCGCCCTGGCGGCCTGGCGCGGCCTGTACCGCTGGTGGGGCCAGCACGGTCAGGTGGCTTCCAACCCGGTGGACGGCCTGCGCCCGCCGAAAGCGCCCAAGCCGCTGCCCAAGGCGCTGAGCGTGCAGCAGGCCGTGGCGCTGGCAGCCCACCCGGGCCTGGCCGGCGAAGGGCCGCATGCGGCCGCGCTGGCCGCGCGCGACCACGCCATCGGCGAGCTGCTCTACAGCGCCGGCCTGCGCATCGGCGAGCTGCTGGGGCTCGATGTGCAGGGGGGCGCGCAGGCCGCCGGCTGGATCGACCTGCAAGACCGTGACGGCGCCACCGCGCACGTGCTCGGCAAGGGCAGCAAGCGCCGCAGCGTGCCGGTGGGCGCGGCGGCCGTCACCGCACTGCAGGCCTGGCTGGCGCAGCGGCCGGCGCTGGCCGCGGCCGAGGAGCGCGCGCTCTTCGTCAGCCAGCGCGGCACGCGCCTGAGCCCCAACCAGCTGCGCCTGCGGCTGGCGCAGCAGGCGCAGCAGGCCGGGCTGCCCACGAAGGTGCACCCGCACATGCTGCGCCACAGCTACGCCAGCCACCTGCTGCAGAGCAGCGGCGACCTGCGCGCCGTGCAGGAGCTGCTGGGCCACGCCAGCATCAGCACCACGCAGGTCTACACCAAGCTCGACTTCCAGCACCTGGCGAAGGTGTACGACGCGGCGCATCCGCGGGCCCGGCGCAAGTGAGCGGGTGCCGCGATCTCGCGGTCTCGTTCAGCCCGGCGTGTCGACCAGCCGCTCCTGCATCAGCGTGCGCAAGGCCGCCAGGGCGGGCGGCTCGGTGCGCCGTCGCAGCGTGACCAGGCCGAAGCGGGCCGTGGCCGCGAGGCTAGGTGCGACCGGCAGTGCCACCAGGTCGGGGGCTGCGGCCTGGATGGCCAGCAGCACGGTGTCGCTGTGCCGCGCCACGTCCACCAGGCTGGGCAGCTCGTCGCAGCGCAGCGTGACCAGCACCTCGGGGTGCGCCTCGGGGCCGTAGCGCTCGACCAGCACGCGCGCCACCTCGTCCGACAGCGGCGTGCTGGCCACCGGGTAGCGCCGCAGGTCCTGCAGCTCAGGCGCGCTGCGCTTGCGCGCCAGTGGATGGCCGCGTCGCACGAGGAAGGCGCCGCGCATCTCGTGCAGCTGCTGCGTCTGCAGGTCGGGGGCCGGGC